>NZ_JAALEA010000247.1 GCF_014145145.1 Dietzia cercidiphylli | reverse complement strand
GTTCCCGCTGCCGATCCGACTCACCCTGCATGAGGCACATCATTTCAGTGCCACCCCAACCTCGCAGGCCAGCCACGCCACTTGTTCAGCAGTCTCCTAGCGGGGCTCCCCGACACCCCCTGCTGGCACAATGACCGTTCATGTCACGCCGCTACGTCCTCACGCTGGGTTGCCCCGACCGCATCGGCATCGTCGCCCGCATCGCCACGTTCCTCGCCGAGCTCGGCGGCACCATCGTGGAGGCGGCCTACCACGCGGACGAGAACTCCCGCTGGTTCTTCACCCGGCAGTCCGTGGACGCCGAGTCGATCGGGATGGACCTCGACGAACTGCGCCGTCGCTTCTCCCGGGTGGCCGCCGAGCTCGGCCCGGAGACGGACTGGAACATCGCGGACTCCACCGAACCGAAGGACATCGTCGTCCTGGTGTCCAAGGAGGGACACTGCCTGCACGATCTCATGGGCCGGGTGGACAGCGGGGACTTCCCCGCCCGCATCCGCGCCGTGATCGGCAACCACGACACCCTGCGGGGGATGACCGAGGCGCACGGCATCCCCTTCCACCACGTGCCGTTCCCGGCGGATCCGGCTGAGCGGGGCCCCGCGTTCGCCGAGGTGTCCTCGATCGTCGACGACATCGACCCGCACGCCATCGTCCTGGCCCGCTTCATGCAGGTCCTGCCGGACGATCTGTGCTCCCGCTGGGCCGGTCGCGCCCTCAACATCCATCACAGCTTCCTGCCGAGCTTCGTGGGGGCGCGCCCCTATCACCAGGCGCACATCCGGGGGGTCAAGCTCATCGGGGCGACCTGCCACTACGTCACCGCCGACCTCGACGAGGGACCGATCATCGAGCAGGACGTCATCCGCGTCGACCACGCGGCGACAGTGCAGGACATGGTCCGGCAGGGCCGCGACGCCGAGAAGCTGGTGCTGGCCCGCGGGCTGCGGTGGCACCTCGAGGACCGCGTCCTGGTCCACGACGCCCGGACCGTCGTCTTCACCTGAGACGAGGCCCGGCCACAGGAGCAGGCTCAGCCGCGGGAGAAACCGTGGCGCTCGGTGAGCAGGGTCTCGGCGGCGGACAGGAAGATCAACCGGGCGGCCGCGCCGGCCCGGGGAAGAATCGAGCGGACCCGCTTCTCGAATACGGCCTGGTCCATCCCCGCCCCGCGGACTGTCTCCACCAGAACGGTGAACGCCTCTGCCGCCCGGCTCTGTCCCTCCATGAACAGGCGGCCGATCTTCTCGATACCCTCCTCGTCCACGCCGAGGACGATCAGGTCACGCAGGAGATCGGCCATGTAGACGTCGGAGAAGAAGTGGTCGGCTGCTCCCGGTTCGGTGATCAGACCGAGGGACTCCCCCACGTCGATCAACTCCTCGGGCATGTCGAATGACGCGACCGCCTGGGACTCCGCCCGGGTGAGTCGCCGTCGGGACCCCGAGGGCCTGCGCTCGCCCCGTACGCTCTCGACCTCGAGCAACTCGGCGAGGGTGAACCCGTGCCGCTCGGCGATGAGCAGCTCCTCGATCGTGGCGAAGGTGTATCCCCGGTTGAGCAGGCGCAGGATCAGGTCGAGCCGACTGCGGTGATCCGGCCCGTAGAGCGCGGTCCGGCCCTGTCGGATGGGCGGCTGGAGCAACCCGCGTTCCTGATAGACGCGGATATTGCGAACGGTCGCGCCGGAGGTCTCCGCCAGCTCCTCGATGCGCTGCAGCGGCGCGGACCCCCTGGCACTCACCTGCGCCTGCCGCCGACGGCAGGCTTGACGTCGGCGAAGAACACCCCGACCGCCACCATCGCCACGATTCCGAGGATCCCGAACGGCCGGATCGCGAAGAAGAGGGCGGCACCGGCGCAGATACCGATCCAGGCCGGTTTGGGCCACTTCCCCTCCATCGAGTACGCCGACGCGGGAGGAAGGACCGCCAACACCAGGCCGACGAGCGCCCACGCCACGAGGGCCGCCTGTATCGCCAACTGGATGAGGCCCCAGGTTCCGGGCAATGCATCAATCACAGCCGCCAGTGTAGTCGGCGCGTCCGACACCCCGGCCATCGATGTTCACGGCGTGGAGTTGGGGGTTCGACGGCCCCGTGACGAGAGCCGCCCCCGGCCCGCTCGGGGAGAGCGGGCCGGGGGCGGCTGACTGCGGCCTCAGCCGCGGTGACTCACTTGCTGCCGGAGTCGGACGACTTGTCGGTCGACGACGAGGACTAGGTCGTCGAGGACGACGACGGCGTGCTGGCCGAGCCCGAACCGGAGGTCGAGCCCGAACCCGAGGTCGAGCCCGACGCCGACCCGGAGGTCGACTTGGTCGCCGGGGTCGACGCCGACTTCGACGCCGTGGTCGACTTGGAGGCGGTGGTCGACTTGGAGGCGGTGGTCGACTTCGCGGCGCTCTTGGCCGGGGCCTTCTTCGCCGGGGCCTTCTTCGCGGGAGCCTTCTTGGCCGGGGCCTTCTTCACGGTCGCCTTCTTGGCCTGGGCCGCCTGGGCCTCGACCTTCGCGGCACCGCTCTGGACCTCGTCCGAGGCGGCGTACGCGGCGTCCTCGACCTTGTCGGCGGCCTTGTCGGCGGCGGTACCGGCCTCCTCGGCGGCCTGACGGGCGGCCTTGGACACGCGGCCCGCGGCCTTCACGCCGATCGACCGGGTCTGGCGGGCGACCGTGCCGAGCGCGTCCTCGCCCAGCTCGACCTGCTCCTCCATTGCGCCGGCCGCGCGGGCGACCTGCTCGTTGACGCGGGCCAGGCCGGCCTCGAGCTGCGGGTTCTCCTCACGCAGGCGGGACACCACGTCCTCGCCACGGGCGGCGAGCCCACCGTAGATCCCGGCCGCGACCTCGACGTAGGCGTCGGCGACCTTCCGCAGCTCCTCGGGGCGGAACCGGTTGACCAGCTCCTCCACCTCGGCCGGCAGCGCCTGCACGCGATCGGGGACCTCGGTGACGCGGTTCTGCACGTCCGCCACGCGCTCGGTCACCCGGTTCTGCACGTCGGTCACGCGCTCGTTCACCTTGGTCTGGGCGTCGGTGACGGCCTCCTCCGCGCGACGACGGAGGTCCGAGACCAGCCCGGACACGGCCTGGACCGCGAGGTCGTTCACGCCGACGTAGGCGTAGACCGGGGTGCGCACGGCGGACAGCGCCTGACCGAGCGGGCCGCTCGGCGCGGTGTCCTTGGGGTTGGCCTGCGACTCGGCCTGCGCGGCGGCGGCCTGGGCGGGGGTCTTCTTGGAAACGGGCTTCTTCTGGCTCATGTCGGCTCCTTGATCGTTGTCATGCAGGTGTTGCGGGGTGGGATGTGACGTGGCCCCACGGGGCCGCCGTCGGACGGGCTCAGTGCACGTCGACGACCTGTTCGGCGGCGGTCGCGTTGTTCGTTCGGAACGACTCGTAGATCTCCACGAGCACCTCCCTCTGACGCTCGGTGAGGTCGGGCGCGGTGAGGATGGCGTCCCTCACCGGACTGCCCTCCTTCAGTTCGAGGATCCCGGCGCGGGCGTAGAGCACCTCGGCGGACAACCTCAGACCTCGTGCGATCTGACCCAGCACCTCAGCGGACGGCTTGCGCAGCCCACGCTCGATCTGACTCAGATACGGATTGGAGACGCCGGCACGCTCGGCGAGCTGCCGGATGGACACCTCGGCGGCCTCCCGCTGGGCGCGGATGAACGACCCGATGTCCTGCGACTCGGAGATGCGCTTGTCGTCGTCACCCTGTGGGGCGACGTCGTCGTGACGGGGGACCTCGCCGGTCGGCTTGGCCCTCCGCGCGAGGGTCGCAGCGGTCGGTTCGACCGCCTGCGCGGCGGTGGACCCAGGCTTCCTGCCGGTCTCCCGGCCACGTTTCTCGGCTATGGAGTCCACCTCCCCTCGCCGTGCGTCTCACGTCGTCTGAGGACAACGCTAGCAACGAGTGCTAACTGCAGCAAGCGGTCGGAGCGGTGTGATGGGTCACAGGCTCGCGGCGGGCCGCCTCAGGGGCCGCGTCAACGAACGGGCAGGTCGAATGAGCAGGTCAGAAGACGAGCAGGGTGAACTGATGGATGATCACGCCGACGAGGGCGCCGACGAGCGTGCCGTTGATCCGGATGAACTGCAGGTCCTTTCCGGCGAGCAGCTCGATCTTCTCGGACGCCTCGTCGGCGTCCCACCGCTCGACGGTATCGGCGATGATCGAGGTCACCTCGCCGGCGTAGTTCACCGCCACGTACGCCGCGGTGCGGGTCATGTAGTCGTCGAGGCGCGCCCGGACCTTCTCGTCGTCGACCAGGAGATCGGCCAGCCGGCGCAGGAGGTCGTCGATCTTCACCCGGAGGGTCGAGGAGGAGTCCTCGGTGGCCTCGACGATCATCCGCTTGGCCGCCGTCCAGGCGGAGGCCGCCGCCCGACGGACCTCCTCGCGGTTCATCACCTCCGCCTTGAAGATCTCGAGCTTGTCCATCGTGGCCGGGTCCTGCTGGAGGTCGCGGGCGAAGTCCTCGACGAACCCGATCAGGGCAAGGCGGACCGCGTGCTGCTTGTCCACCTTGATCTGCCAGGTCCACTCGCGGAGCTCGCGGTAGGCGCGGTCGGAGAGCAGCTCGTTGACGAACTGCGGCGCCCAGGTGGGCGCCTTCTCGCGGACCCAGCGGTCGATGGTCTCCGGGTTGGCCTCGACCCACCCGTGGGTGCGGTCGGCCATGAGGTCGAGGAGAGGCAGGTGGCGGCCCTCCTCGAGGAGCTCGGCCAGGATCCGGCCCGCGGGCGGTCCCCACTTCGGCTCCGCGATCCGGGCGACGATGGTCCGCTCGATGATCGCCGTGGCGTCCTCGTCTCGCAGGACCGCCAGGACAGACCGGATCGCCTTGGCCGCCTGGTCGGAGGCGATCGCACGGTGGTCCTCCTCCTGGAGCCACTCGCCCGCCCGCGCGGGGATCCGGGCGCTGCGGACCTTCTCGCTGACCATCTCGGGATCGAGGAAGTTCTCGCCGACGAAGGTGCCCAGCGAGGTCCCCAGCTGGTCCTTCTTCTTGCGGATCAGCGCCGTGTGGGGGATGGGGATCCTCAGCGGGTGACGGAACAGCGCGGTGACCGCGAACCAGTCCGCGAGGCCACCGATCATCCCCGCCTCGGACGCCGCGCGCACGTACCCGGCCCACGCCCCGGCGCCGTTGGACAGCGAATACTCCGCGAAGAGGAAGATGATCCCGGCCACGACCAGGAACCCTGTCGCGACCAGCTTCATGCGGCGGAGCGCAGCCCTGCGCTCCGCGTCGGTCGCCGGGTCACCCGCGACCAGGGCGGAACCGCCCGCCGCGGCGACCGGGTCGAGCGTCAGTGTGCGTCCTTGCGCCCGTACTTGCGGAACCCGATCATGCACACCGCGAGGCCGATGACGAAGACGACGACGGTGGCCACGACCGCGGCCACGACCAGACCGAGGGACACGTCCATGTCGTCGGTGTAGAAGGCGAGCGCCGTGATGGGCAGACCCAGCATGCTCATCGCCAGCAGCATGATGGCCGAACCGGCGTAGATCTCGGTCGAGTACAGCGGGTAGGTGGGCGCCACCTCGGTCGCGTACTTCGGGTAGTACTCCTCGACGATGGCAGCACCAGTGTGCTCGAGGGTCTGACCGGCCATGATGTCGTCCTCTTTCGTCTACTACCGATCCCGGACGCGGCGGCCCGGGAGTTGCTTGACCCGATTCTATTGGAACCTCAGGTCCCGCGGGCAACCGCCCGGCGGATTCGTCGCGCCGCGGTGACCAGGTTGCGCAGACTCGGCTCCAACTGCCAGGTGTAGCGGGTCTTGAGCCCGCCGTCCGGGACCGCCCAGAGGCGGTCCACCCCCACCGCCGCCACCGCCTCGAGCAGCCTCTCGTGCAGCAGATCGATGTCCGGGACGAAGCCGGATCGAGACTCGTACACACCCGGGGCCACCTGCCGCGTGAGGGTGTGGTCGGTGAGGGCGTCGAGGACCCAGTCGATCGACCGGGTCGCGACGATCGCGGTCACGTCCGCGTCGAGCCCCTCGATCGCCTCCTTCATGACCTGGAGCGACGAGTAGCTCAGGTGCGTGTGGATCTGGGTGTCCGGCCGGGCACCCGCCGACGCCAGGCGGAACGTCGCCACCGCCCACTCGAGATAGGCCCGCCTGTCCGCGCCCCGCCGCGGCAGCAGCTCGCGGATGGCCGGCTCGTCGATCTGGACGATCGCCAGCCCAGCCTCCTCCAGGTCCGCCACCTCGTCGCGGATCACCAGCGCCAGCTGGGTGGCCACCTCGGGCAGCGCGAGGTCCGTCCGACAGAAGGACCGGGCGAGCATCGTCACCGGCCCGGTCACCATCCCCTTGACCGGCCGGCCGGTGAGGGTCTGCGCGTACCCCGTCCACTCGACCGTCATGGGCGCGGGCCGGGCCACGTCCCCGTACAGGATGGGCGGGCGCACACACCGGGACCCGTAGTGCTGCACCCACCCGTGCCGGGTCGCGGCGAACCCGTCGAGCAGTTCCGCGAAGTACTGCACCATGTCGTTGCGCTCGACCTCACCGTGGACCAGGACGTCCAGGCCGATGTCCTCCTGCAGCCGGATCACCGAGGCGATCTCCTCCCGCAGGTAACCGCAGTAGCGCTCGTAGTCGATCCGGCCGTCGGCCAGGTCCCGGCGTGCCCGGCGGATCTGTACCGTCTGCGGGAACGAGCCGAGGGTCGCGGTGGGGAGGATCGGCAGCCCCAGACGCTCCGCCTGCAGAGGCGCACGCTCCGCGTAGGGCATGCGGACCTCGTCGTCGTCGTCCACCGACGCCGTCCTGGCACGCACGTCCTCCCGGCGCGCACCGGGCCGCACCGGCAGCGGCCGCCAGCGCGGCGTGGGCCCGTCCACCAGCGCGTCCGCCAGTGACACCACCTCGGCGACCTTCTGTCGCGCGAAGGCCAGCGCGTCCTCGAGTTCCGCGGGCAGGTCCACCTCGGCCCCGACGTCGTAGGGCACGTGGAGCAGCGTGCAGGACGTCGAGACCACCAGGTCGGCGAAGGTGGCCTTGAGCTGCCTCAGGTAGTCCAGGACCTCGAACTTGTCCGTGCGCCAGACGTTCTGGCCGTCGACCACGCCGGCGTAGAGCCGCTTTCCGGCCAGTCCCGGGATCGCCGCGAGTTCGTCCGCGGGCCGGTAGCCGTGGACCAGATCCAGACCGATCGCCTCGATCCCCGTGGACGCGAGCGCGGGCAGCGCCCCGGCCAGGTCCCCGTACTGTCCCGTCACCAGGATCCGCGGGCGGCTGGGGACCGCGGACAGCCGGTCGTAGGCGTGCCGGACCTGCTCGACCTCGGCCGGCGTGCGCTCCATGGTCATGCAGGGTTCGTCGAACTGCACGCAGGTCACGCCCGCCCCCGCCAGCGCCTCCAGCAGGGCCTCGTACTGCTCGAGCACCCGGTCGAGCAGCGCGATCGGCCGGAAGCCGGGGGCGGCGGTGGGTGCGGGCTTGCTCAGCAGCAACAGCGACACCGGGCCGGTGATCACGGGCCGGATGTCGACCCCCAGCTCGTGGGCGCGGGCGACCTCCGTCAGCAACTCCGCCGGTCGCAGGCCCAGGACGGAGGAGTCCTCGAACTCGGGCTGGCGGTAGTGGTACGGGGTGCCCTGCAGGGCGACCAGTTCCAGGGGCGCCACGTCGGCACGGCCGCGGGCGAGCGCGAACTGCGTGTCCAGCGGGGACAGATCGCGGACCAGGTCCCGGAAGCGGTGCGGGACGGCGCCGATCAGCAGGGCGTCGTCCAGGACGTGGTCGTAGAAGGAGAAGGTGTGTCCCGGGATCTGCGTGATGCCGGTCTCGCGGAGCTCCTGCCAGGTCGACTCCCGGATCCGGCGCCCCACGGCGAGGAGTTCGGACCGGGTGCCGTCGCCGTGCCAGTACCGCTCCAGCGCGCGTGTGAGCTCGCGGCGCGGGCCGATCCGCGGATACCCCAGCACGCTGGACGCACGGCTGAGAGCGAGGTGCGAGCGTTCGAGCTCCGGGGTCACGGCGGTCAGCGGGCGGCTCGGGCGGCGGCGCGGGGGACGTCGTACCGATAGAAGCCGTGGCCGCTCTTCTTCCCCAGCCGTCCGGCCTCGACCATGCGCAGCAGCAGGGGTGGCGGGGCGTACAGCGGCTCGCGGAACTCGGTGTACATCGAGTCCGCGATCGCCTTGACCGTGTCCAGCCCAACGAGGTCGGCCAGGGAGAGCGGGCCCATCGGGTGGGCGCACCCCAGCACCATGGCCTTGTCGATGTCCTCCGGGGTGGCGAAGCCGGATTCGGCCATCCTGATGGCCGAGAGCAGGAAGGGCACGAGGAGCGCGTTGACCACGGCTCCGGACCTGTCCGCGGAGTGGACCACCTGCTTGCCCAGGACCTGTTCGGCGAACCCCTCGGCGCGCTCGCGGACGGACTCCCCCGTCTCCAGCGTGCTCACCAGCTCGACCAGCGGGAGCACGGGGACGGGGTTGAAGAAGTGCATGCCGATCACGCGCCGGGGCCGCGCGGTGCACGCGCCGAGCTTCATGATCGGGATGGAGGAGGTGTTGGAGGCCAGGACCGCCTCCGGATCGGTGACCACCTCGTCGAGTTCACGGAACACGGCCGTCTTGGCCGCCTCGTCCTCGACGATCGCCTCGATCACCAACTGTCGATCGGCGAAGTCCCCGAGGTCGGTGGTGAACCGCAGGCGCAGGGCGGCCTGGTCACGCTCGCGCCGGGTGATCTTCCCGGAGGACACGCCCCTGTCGAGCGAGGAGAGGATGCGGGACCGGCCCGCGGCGGTGAGTTCCCGGGTGGACTCCCACACCAGGACGTCGACGTGGGCGCGGGCGCAGACCTCGGCGATCCCGGCCCCCATCTGGCCTGCACCGACCACTCCCACGCGGGTGATCGACCCCTGTCCCGGGGCTACCTCGCGGGTGGTGGGCATGTGCGACACGTCCTTCTTCGAACCTGGGGACCGCTCACGGGCGTGGCCCGGGAGTGCGTGAGACACACGCGGGGGCCGGGGCCGCCTCGAGGAGACGGCCGCGGCCCCCGGTGTGTTCACGCCACTGTGCGTATCGCCCTACGAGCGGGCGACGCGGGAGGTCAGTGGAACTGACCCTCCTCGGTGGAGCCCTTCAGCGCCGCGGTGGACGTGTTGGGGTCGACCGTGGTGGCGATGCGGTCGAAGTAACCGGAACCGACCTCACGCTGGTGCTTGATGGCGGTGAAGCCACGCTCCTTGGCGGCCTTGAACTCGCGCTCCTGCAGCTCGACGAACGAGGTCATCTGGTTGCGGGCGTAGCCGTAGGCCAGATCGAACATGCCGTAGTTGAGCGAGTGGAAGCCGGCCAGGGTGATGAACTGGAACTTGAAGCCCATCGCGCCGAGCTCCTTCTGGAACTTGGCGATCGTGTCGTCGTCCAGGTTCGCCTTCCAGTTGAAGGAGGGCGAGCAGTTGTAGGCCAGGAGCTGGTCCGGGAACTCGGACTTGACGGCCTCGGCGAACTGCTTGGCGTACTCGAGGTCCGGGGTGCCGGTCTCCATCCAGATGAGGTCGGAGTACGGGGCGTAGGCCTTGGCGCGCTCGATGCAGGGCTCGATGCCGTTCTTGACGTTGTAGAAGCCCTCGGCGGTGCGCTCACCGGTGATGAACGGGCGGTCACGCTCGTCGACATCGGAGGTGATGAGCGTGGCGGCCTCGGCGTCGGTGCGCGCGATGATGACCGACGGGACGTTCGCGACGTCGGCCGCGAGACGGGCCGAGGTCAGCGTGCGGATGTGCTGGTTGGTCGGGATGAGCACCTTGCCACCGAGGTGGCCGCACTTCTTCTCCGACGCGAGCTGGTCCTCCCAGTGCACACCGGCGGCGCCGGCCGCGATCATGGCCTTCTGCAGCTCGTAGGCGTTGAGGGCGCCACCGAAGCCGGCCTCGGCGTCCGCGACGATCGGGGCGAGCCAGTTCTCCACCGAGGTGTCACCCTCGATGCGGGCGATCTCGTCGGCGCGCAGCAGCGCGTTGTTGATGCGGCGCACGACGGTCGGGACCGAGTTGGCCGGGTACAGCGACTGGTCCGGGTAGGTGTGGCCCGAGAGGTTGGCGTCGCCGGCGACCTGCCAGCCGGAGAGGTACACGGCCTCGAGGCCGGCACGGATCTGCTGGACGGCCTGGTTGCCGGTCAGCGCGCCGAGGGAGTTGACGAAGTCCTTGTTGTTGACCTTGTCCCAGAGGATCTCCGCGCCACGGCGGGCGAGGGTGTGCTCCTCGACGACGGTGCCCTGCAGCTCCGCCACCTGCTCGGCGGTGTAGTTGCGGGTGATGCCCTTCCAGCGGGGGTTGGTGTCCCAGTCCTGCTGGATCTCTGCAGCGGTACGTGCCTTGCCGACGTTCGACATCGCGACTCTTTTCTGTCTCGGGGGCGGACCCTGCTTCGCACAATTGCGAGCGCGGCGTCCTGTACCTGGAAAGGATGCCACACGCATCGCAGCCCGTCTACCTGGGAATTGTGCGAATCTGGCGAGTTTCCTTGCATTGCTTGCGAACTTTGCGAAGAATGTGGGGCACACCACCGACCCGCGGGAGCCGCTGATGACCACCATCCACATGGGTGCTCGCCTGCGCCGCCTGCGCGAGGAGCACGGTCTCACCCAGGCCGCCTTCGCCGAGACGCTCGGGCTCTCGGCCAGCTACCTGAACCAGCTCGAGAAGGACACGCGCCCGGTCACCTCCCGGGTGCTGGCCCGACTGTCCGAGGAGTACGGGGTCGACTCGACCTTCTTCGCCTCCGACGCCGACACGCGGTTGATCGCGGAGCTCACCGAGGCCCTGTCCGACCCCCAGGTGTCCACCGGGATCCCCGCGGGCGACGTGATCGACCTGGTCCGTGCCCACCCGTCGCTGGCACGCGCCTTCGCGGTATTGAACCAGCGGTACCGCAACTCCGCGGACCTCCTCGCGGCCCTCACCGAGAGCCGCAACGCCCTGTCCGACGAGGCGGACACCTTCGCGCTGGCCATGCCGCACGAGGAGGTGCGCGACTACTTCTACCAACGCCAGAACTACATCGACTCCCTGGACACCGCGGCCGAGGAGCTCACCACCCGGATCCGCATGAACCGCGGCGACGTCCGGGCCGAGCTGGAGAACCGGCTCGCCGAGATCCACGGCGTCAGGGTGGTGCGCCGCGTGGACCTGCCCGACGGGTTGTGGCACCGCTTCTCCGCCCGGGACCGCCGGTTGGACCTGTCAGCGCACCTGACCGGAGGGCAGCAGGCCTTCCGGGTGGCCTCCGAGCTCGCGTTCCTCGAACACCGCGAGCTGCTCGACCAGCTCGTGGCCGACGGGGCCTTCAGCTCCCCCGCCGCCGGCGCCCTGGCCCAGCGCGGGCTGGCCAACTACTTCGCCGCGGCCGTGCTCATGCCCTACCAGCGCTTCCTCGACACCGCCGAGGACTTCCGCTACGACGTGGAACGCCTGATGACCTTCTACGCGACGGGCTACGAGACCGTGTGCCACCGCCTGTCCACACTCCAGCGCCCGGGAGCCTCCGGGGTGCCCTTCAGCTTCGTGCGCGTCGACCGCGCGGGGAACATGTCCAAGCGGCAGTCGGCCTCCGGTGTCCACTTCACCACCTCGGGTGGCACGTGCCCGCTGTGGAACGTCTACGAGACCTTCTCCTTCCCGGGCAAGATCATGCGCCAGGTCGCGGAGCTGCCGGACGGGCGTCTGCACCTGTGGGTCTCGCGCACCGTCACCACCCGGCCCATGCGGTTCGGGCAACCCCGCAAGACGTTCGCGATCGGTCTGGGCTGCGAGGCCCGGCACGCCCACCGCACCGTCTACGCGCAGGGACTCGACCTCGCCGACGCCGACGCCGCCACCAAGATCGGGTCCGGGTGTCGCATGTGCGAGCGGCCCGCCTGTCCCCAACGTGCCTTCCCGCCGCTGAACCGCACCCTCAAGGTGGACGCGCACCGCTCGTCGCTCTCGCCCTATCTGCTCGACGAACCCCACTCGCCGGCCGCCTCCCCTGCCCTACCCTGACGGCCATGAGCCAGCCGCACAGCACCGACAGCCATCCCCGGGACCCGGCCCGGCCCCGCATCCGTCCCGGCGGGTTCCGTGAACTCGGTCCGGTGGGCTGGGCCGTCAACCGCGTGGGCGCCCGCGTCACCGGCAGCCAGGACGTCCATCTGTTCGCCACGCTCGGCCGTGCGCGCCGGCTCTTCCCCGCGTGGCTGGCCTACTCGGGGATGATGATGCCGTTCGGGGTGCTCGACCGCCGGACCACGGAGCTGGTGATCCTGCGCGTGGCCCACCTGCGCGGCAGCGACTACGAGCGGGCCCACCACGAGCGGATCGGCGCGCGGGTGGGGCTGAACGACGACGAGATCACCCGCACCCTGCGCGACCCCGCGGACGACGGCTGGTCGGATCGGCTGCGCGCGGTGTTGACCGCGGTCGACGAGCTGGTGCGGACCAAGGACATCGCGGATGACACGTGGGCGGAGGTGGCGGCCCACCTGACCGAGGCGGAGCTGGTGGGTCTGGTGCAGCTGGTGGCGCAGTACGACGGACTGGCCACGTCCCTCCGGGCCCTGCGGATCCAGCCCGACCGCCCCCGCTGACCCACCTGCCCAGCCCCTCCGGGTTGCGCGTCCCCTTTGCTCGCCCCCTTCCGAGTTCCGCGCCCCCTCTGCTCGCCCATCCGCCACGTGCGCGCCCCCTCTGGTCCATTCCCGCCGCGCACCTGTCGTCCCCATGTTCGGACGACCAGCCCATCGGCTCCTCCGGGAGCCCACCGGGTCCTCCGTGCGCTCCGGTCGTCCACAATCGTCCCCCCTCCACAGGGCGGCCGGAATCCCCGCGTGAACACCGGACCCCCTCGTTCCCGCCGAGGATCATCCTCGGCATGACGCGCCACCACCCGGGCCCACAGCACCCCGTCCTCTCGTCCGCCCGGCTCAGCAGCGAGCTCGCCGCCCTCCCCCGTCGACGACGAGAGCGCGAGTTCGTCAAGATCGCGGACGAACTCTGGCTGCCGGCTGGTCTTCCGCTCGGCTTCGAGACCTTGTCAGTGGCCTACTCGCGGCTGTACCCGAGCGGCGTCCTCACCGGATGGTCGGCGGCGGTCCTCCACGGGATCGCCGCCCCTGACGACGCCATCCCGGAGTTGTGCGTCGGCCCCAGCGGAAGAACGCGTTCGGGCCTGCGGATTCGTCGATACCGGTTGCCCGCCTCGGCCGTGGAGCACAAGCGGGGCGTCGCCGTCACGAGTCGGCGATGGACGGCCTTCGACTTGGCCCGGTTCACCGACCACCTCGGTGGAGTCATCGCGGTGGAGCACTTCTACCGGCACGGGTTCTCCGAGCGCGAGCTCCGCGACGTGGTCGACGGCCAGGTCGGCGCCTGGGGCGTCGCGCGAACACGACGGGTGCTCGCGGACGCCGATCGTCGCAGTGAGTCCCCCAAGGAGACCGAAGCGAGGTTGTTCCTCCGAGACGCTGGCTTCACGGGGTTCGTGCCGCAGGTCGAGGTGGGCGGATACCGCCTCGATCTCGCTGATCCCATTCACAAGATCGCGGTGGAGTACGACGGCGCGCACCACGAGCACCCGGAACAGCAATCGAAGGACCGGTACCGCAGGAACCGTCTCCAGGCCGCCGGCTGGATCGTGATCGTCGTGGACCACAGGATCTTCCGCCACCAACGAGGCGACTTGCTACAGCAGGTTCGTGCGGCGTACGCCCAGCGCACCTGCCGATTCGCCGCCTGACCCTCGGTGCCCCGGCCCCCGATCTCCCGGCGCCGGGCAGACTTGCGCGGCCCCTGTGGTCCATTCCACCGGCGCGACCGCCCAGCGTGCGAGCGTTCCGGGCGCGCAGGACGAAGAGGACGCGCATCTCGCGGGCGGGAGGGGCGGGCCGAGCGGGCGCCGAGGGCTCACACCCC
>NZ_JAALEA010000246.1 GCF_014145145.1 Dietzia cercidiphylli | reverse complement strand
GGCCGGACGAGCCGCGGGGGGCACCGCGATCCGCTGGACGCGCACGGCGTCCCGGAGCGTCTGGGGGCCGGCCCCCGACGTCTCGGGCACCAGGACGACCACGCCCGCGAGCAACGCGGCCAGGGCGACGCCCATCACCACGTACGGGTGGACGAGGGGCGACGACGACGAGGTGGCCACCACACCGGCCAGGAGCACTCCGGCCGCGATGCCGAAGTTGGTCGTGGAGCTACTGGTGAGCGCGCCGACGCGGGCGTTCCTGGTGGGGTGCAGCTCGATGATCGCCGCCGCCGCCGATCCGGTGACCAGCCCGACGCCCAGACCCTGCACCACCCGCGCGGCGATCAGCCAGGCCACCGAGGGCGCCGCCGCGAGCCCGGCCATGCTCAGCACCAGCAGCACCAGGCCGGTGATCACCACCGGCCGGCGGCCGATCGCGTCCGACAGTCGTCCCAACAGAAGTAGCGGGACCAGGACGGCCAGCGCGTACACCGCGTAGACGACCGTGATCATGGCGCCGCTGGTCCCCCAGGCCTCCTGGTAGTCCACGTACAGGGGGGAGGGCGTCGCGCTCGACATCAGCGCCGCCGTCACGACGAGCGCCATCAGGACGAACGGTGTCCACGAGCGGGAAGTGCTGTCCACGGGCGGTCCTGGGGTCGGTCCACCACGGCCCGACACCCGTCGGGCGGGGAGGGGGACGCGGGAGGGAGAGGAGTGGAGCCTAGGGGATTCGAACCCCTGACATCTGCCTTGCAAAGGCAGCGCTCTACCAACTGAGCTAAGGCCCCGTGCCACAAAGCGTGAACGCCGGACCGCGGCTAGCGATCCGGCGTCTGCCATGCGGGGGTGGGCCTAGGAGGACTTGAACCTCCGACCTCCAAATTATCAGTTTGGCGCTCTAACCACCTGAGCTATAGGCCCTCGTACCGAAGCGTTAATCTACCCGACGCGCGCGCCGCCACCCAAATCGGGAGTCCCGCGGCGATGACGGGACCCCCGAACCGGCACCTCAGTTCCGGCGATCGCTCAGCGTCACCTGCACGCCGCCACCGGTCAGCCCGGCGGCGAGGTTGTAGATGAACACCGCGAGGGTCGTCAGGATGGCCAGCAGCAGGACATTGAGCAGTCCCACGCCGCCGCTGTAGAGGAAGATCGTCGACGGCCCGATCGCGGCCGCCGACTCGTCACCCGCGACCCCGGAGAGCAACCCCCCGAGCCGGTCCCACACCCCCATGCCGGAGAGCAGGAGGTAGGTGACACCGATCGCGACCATCCACACCAGGTACAGGGCGAACATCAGCCCGAGCACGGTGGTGAACGCCGACCACGGGTCGATGCGTCGCAGGACTAGCACCGACTCCATCGGCCCCCGCCGCTCCGTCGGCGGAACCATGGGGGCCGCGCGACCGGCCGCGCCACCCGAGTGCGCGGTCGCGACACCGCCGGGCAGTCCCTCGGCGC
>NZ_JAALEA010000245.1 GCF_014145145.1 Dietzia cercidiphylli | reverse complement strand
ATCATCGCCCCCGCCCGAGACATCGCGGCGGTGGACCTGTTGCGCGACCGACGGAAGGTCGAGGCACTACGGCGCGAGGCGCTCGACCAACTCGACCGGCTGGGCGCGACGGCACTGCTCGTGCCCACCGCGCCGTTCCACCCGACGATCGCCGAGGTGGAGGCCGACCCGATCGCCCTCAACAGCCGGATGGGGACGTACACGAACTTCTGCAACCTCTTCGACATGTGCGCCGTGGCGGTGCCGACCAGCGAGATCGACGAGGGGGGCCGAGGGACCGCGGAGTTCGGCGTGACCGTGGTGGGGCGGCCGTTCCACGACGGACCGGTGGCCGACATCGCCGCCGTGCTGGCCGGGGAACGCGACTCCGAGAAGGAACCACTCGTGCCGTGGCCGCTGCGCGCGGGCGCTCCGACCGTCGACCTTGTGGTGTTCGGCGCACACCGGCGTGGGGGCCCGCTCGAACACCAGCTCACCTCACGCGGCGCCGCCTGGCGTGGGCCGGTCCGGTCCAGCACCGACTACCGGATGTACCGCCTCGACACCGAACCGCCCAAGCCGGGGGTCCTGCGTCACCCGGACGGCGCCGCGTTGCTCGGCGAGAGGTGGACGGTCTCCCCGGCGGCGCTCGGCAGCTTCCTCGACCAGCTCCCCAGGCCGATGCAGCTCGGCCGGGTGACGCTCGAGGACGGCACGGAGATGGTCGGCTTCGGTTGCGAGCCCACGGCCGTCACCGCGGAGGCCGACGACCTCACCGAACTCGGGGAGTGGCCCCTCGGGTGAGCCGGGCACGGGCGGGCCGATCCCGAAGCTGCGGATACGCTGGCTGAGAGGTCCGCACCCGCCGCGACCTCGAACAGTGAGGTGAGCGCCAGTGAGTCAGCTCGTGTCCTTCTACGAGACCGCACCCGTCACCGACAAGCGCGGTCTGCTCACCGACGTCATCCAACGTCCGATGCAGGTGCGGTCGGGGTATGACGTGGTGGAGGGCGAGGTCGTCCCCCGGGTGGTCTACGTGCAGGCGCCGATCGAGGGCCGCCCGCTGTTGGTGCCGTTCGGCCAGTACGACGCGTGGAGCCTGCGGCAGCGGTTCGAGGAGGCGCTGAGGGTGATGAACACCCTGGGGGCCTGCGAGATCGAGTGCGCCACCTACAGCGCCCGCCGCAACGCCGTCGCCGCCCGGGTGGGGGTGGGACCGATGGCCGGGTGGGGCAAGGTGACCCGCACCCAGAGCACGGACTTCGACTATTCCTTCTCGGGCTCTGGGGCCTCCCCTCGAGACCCCGGGCCGATCCGGTGGACCAACATCCCCGGTCTGGACGCCGCCAAGCAGTCGGTGCTGCTCAACGGCGGACGCCGGGTGGAGATCACGATCGAGTCGGAGTCCGAGTTCGCCGCGGACTCCGACCTCGCCCGGCGCCTCAAGTCCGCCGGCCTGGTTCTCGGCCTCGAGGGGCGGACCCAGGCCAAGACCCTGCTGCGGATCAAGGCCGAGTTCCCGGCGGTGTGACCTTCAGCCGCCGCTCACCGGCGCCAGTGCCGCGACGTCGTCCACCGCCCGGCGGAGCTCACGCGAGGCCGCGCAGTCACCGAGCCGTCGGGTGACCGCATCCGCGATCGACCGGTAGAACCACAGCTTCTCCTGCGGCCCGGCGTTGAAGAGCCCCCACATGTCGTCACCCAGTCGTTCGTGGGCGGCGACCATCGAGCGCAGATTGTGGATCTTGTCCGCCGCCGAGATGAGCAGGCATTCCTCCGAGTCCTCCGCGAGCGCGGCGAGGTACCCCTCCTTGCGCACCCGCCACGGCGGGGTCTCCTCACCCGCGGTCTTCTCCTCCGAGACGCCGCGGACGAGCTCGGTGACCCGGTCGCCGAACTCGGCGATCATGTCATCGGCCGAGTAGACCGACGGCGGGACGTCCTCGAGAACGTCGTGGAGCAGCGCGGCGACCGCCACGTCCGGGTCGTCGGTGAAGTCGGACACGATCATCGCCACCGCCACGGGGTGCGCGATGTAGGGCGTCGGGTCGTCCTTGCGGGTCTGGCCGGCGTGGCAGCGGGCCGCGACCGCGAGCGCGCGGTCGATGGTGGGTGTCCAGGTGAGGGACATGGATGCTCTCCTCTGTGGGAGGGGTCCCGGTGCCGGGCGACGCCACCGGGTCGTGGGACGGGCGCCGGCGACCGGTGGTCCGGCGGCCGGGGAGCGCTGTTCTCCCACACCCCGAGTAGACACCACGGGTACGACAGGTCGGGTGGGTACCGGCCTGTACCGGGTCCGCTGGAACCGACCGGCGGGGTGGGGACGTCGTACCTCATGACCGCGATGCGAGGACGAGATCACGACGACGACGAGGTGAGCAGATGCCCGACGGGACGATCAGAGCCGATGCGGACAGGATCGGGGCCGCCGTCGCGGTGTTCCGTGAGTCCGGTGAGCGAGTCGCGGAGGTGACGTTCCCGCACGTCGCGGCGGGCGTGGCGGCCGCGCTGCCCGGGGGGTCGGCGATCGCCTCAGCCCTGGACCGGGCGTGTGGCGCGGCGGCGGTGTGCGCGACCCGGAGTTCGGGGCGCCTGACCGGGCTGGCGGACTTCGCCGAGCAGGCGCACCGGTTCCTGGAGGCGCGGGACGAGGACTTCGCGGACCTGCTCGCGCAGGTCGCCCCGCGGTGAGTCAGGCCCGTGAGTCCCCGCCCCCGTGAGTCCCCGCCCGGTGGGTCGGGCTGCCGTGGGTCAGAACGTCTTGGCGTCGATCACGAACCGGTAGTGCACGTCCGACCGGACCACTCGGTCATAGGCCTCGTTGATCTTGTCCGCCGAGATGAGCTCGATCTCGGCGGTGATCCCGTGCTCGGCGCAGAAGTCGAGCATCTCCTGGGTCTCGGGGATACCGCCGATCATGGACCCGGTCAGGATCTTGCGCCCGGCGGCGACCGACCCGGCCCGCACCGACATCGGCTCGGTCGGGATCCCGATGTTGACCAGCGCCCCGCGCGGCTTGAGCGTGGCGAGGAACCGGTCCAGCGGCAGGTTCGCGGACACCGTGTTGAGGATGACGTCGAAGGTGCCGCGCAGTTCCCGGAGCGTGGCCTTGCCCTCGTCGCCGGCGGTCGCGTAGTGCTCGACGGCGCCGTACCGCAGCGAGTCGTCCCGCTTGGAGGTGGTCTGCGACAGGACCGTCACCTCGGCGCCCATCGCCACCGCGAGCTTGACACCGACGTGCCCGAGCCCGCCCATGCCGAGCACGGCGACCTTGGTGCCCGGGCCGACGTTCCACTGCCGCAGCGGCGAGAACATGGTGATCCCCGCGCACAGCAGCGGCGCCGCCGCGGCCGGGTCGAGTCCGTCCGGAACGGACACCACCATGGGCTCCTCGACCACGATGTGGGTCGAGTACCCGCCCTGGGTGACGGGCCCCTCCGGATGGTCCTCGGGCAGCGGTGAGCCGTAGGTCGCCACAGCCCCGCGCTCGCATTCCTGCTCCTGGCCCGCGGTACAGGACGAGCACTCGTGGCAGGCTCCCACCAGGCACCCGACGCCGACGCGATCGCCGACCGTGTACCGGGCGACCTCGGAACCGACCTCCTGGACGATGCCGACGATCTCGTGTCCGGGCGCCACGGGGTAGGCGGTCTGACCCCACTCGCCGCGCACGTGGTGGATGTCGGAGTGACAGATGCCGGCGTACTCGATCTCGATGAGCACGTCGGCCGGCCCGGTGTCCCGACGCCGGATGGTGGTCTTCTCCAGAGGCGCGTCCGGTGCGGTGGCGGCGACGGCGGCGACGTCCATGTGATCTCCCTTGGGTCGAGCGGAACGTGAACTGGCTGTTGATCCCGTGGCCGCCACAGTAGAGGCGATCGTGCCGTCCCCGCTCGTCCGACGAGGTCACGGATGGCCACGGGCGGTGCAGCCGCCTCCCCGGGGGTGACGGCGGTCAACCCCGTCGTTCGACCACGCGGCCGATGAGACGCGTCCCGGCCAGGAAGGGGACGCGGGTGAACCGCTTGGAGTACCAGGTGGCGGTGCTCAGCGCGTCGGGAGTGATGACCAACCGCCGGGCCTGGATGGCCCGCACCGATCGCGCGGCGACCTTCTCCGAGGTCAAGGGGGTCTTGGAGAGGAGCATGCGCGCCGCCTCGTCGGCCTTCGGGTCGTCGCCGGAGAGGGAATCGGCGAGTCCGGACCGGAAGAACAGGGGGCATATGACGGACGCGCTGATGCCGCGGGGGCGAAGCTCGGCATCGAGGGTTTCCGCCAACGCGACCGCCGCCGCCTTGGTCGCGTTGTAGGCGCCCATCTGGGGCGCGTGCACCAGACCTGCGGCGGAGGCGGTGATGACCACCCGGCCGCCTCGCCCGAGCGTCGGGACCAGCGTCTTGCACCCGCGGACCACGCCGAGCAGATTGATGTCCACGATGCGCTGCCAGCTCTCCATCGAGGTGGCGTCCAGCCGCCCGCCGACCGCGATGCCGGCGTTGTTGATGAGGATGTCCAGCGAGTCCACGGCACGCGCGGCGGCGGCCCAGTCGTCGTCGTCGGTCACGTCGAGCCTGCGGTAGCTCCACTGGCCGGAGAGGCCGGTCACGGCGGGTGGGGCCTCGGCGTGCAGGTCGGTCAGGATGACCTCGTCGCCGGCCGCCAGGTACTCGCGGGCGAGCGCCAGACCCAGCCCCGAGGCGGCGCCGGTGATGAAGACGCGGCGGGTCATCGGACGGCCTCCTGCGGGATCTGCGCGTCGAACGCCATGTCGCGACGCTGGTCACCGAAGGTCAGCTCGGGGATCTCGGCGAGGTAGTTCTGTACATATGTCCAGGGACGGTCGGTTCCCTGCCTCGGGAAGCGGTGCACGCCGCGCTGGACATACCCGGCGTCGAGGTCCAGGAGCGGGCGATCGCCCTTCACCTCGGGCGGGATCGGGGCGTAGATTTTCTCCCCGTTCCTCTCGCCCGCGCGCCACAGCTTGACCATGTAGCGGGAGACCATGTCCGCCCGCAGGGTCCAGGAGGCGTTGACGTACCCCACGGTGAAGCTGAAGTTGGGCACGCCGGCGAGCATCATGCCGCGGTAGGTGGTCAGGTCGGCGGGCTCGAGCTCGCGGCCGTCGATGCTCAGGGTTCCGCCGCCGAACGCCTCGAGTTCCAGGCCGGTGGCGGAGACGATGACGTCCGCCTCGAGCTCCACGCCCGAATCCAGGCGGATACCGCGTTCGGTGAAGGTGTCGATGTGTCCGGTCACCACGCGCGCGCCCCGTTGCATCGCCCGGAAGATGTCCCCGTCGGGGGCTTTGCACACCCGCTGGTCCCAGGGCTTGTACGACGGGGTGAAGTGCTCGGCGATCTGCTCTCGGGAGATGTAGCGGCGTTGCAGGAGTCGCAGCCCCTGGGTGAAGGCCCAGGGGAACCGCTGAGCGACGAGATACTGGACCATGTCGCGAGCGCCGTGGGTGAAACGGGCGGCGCGGTAGGCCGGTTGTGCCGGCAGCACGCGTTGCCACACGGCGCTGATGATGTCCTTCTCGGGGAGCGGGGCGACGTAGCTCGGGGTCCGCTGGAGCATCGTGACGTCGGCGCCGAGGTTCTCCAGGGCCGGGACGAGGGTGACGGCGGTGGCTCCGGAACCGATCACGATGAACTTCCGCCCCGCGTAGTCGACGCCTTCGGGCCATAGCTGGGGGTGGATGATCTCGCCGACGAACTCCTGCTCGCCCGGGAAGTCGGGTCGGAAGCCCTGGGAGTGCGAGTAGTAGCCGGACCCGTAGTGGACGCGGCGGGCCCACACCGTGCGCTCGGTGGAGCTCCCGTCCTCCGCCCGGACGCTCGTGACCTTCCACAGGCCCTTCTCGCTCTGCCAGTCCGCGTTCTGTATCCAGGACCCCAGATGCAGGCGTTCGAGGACTCCGCACTCGCGGGCGGTGTCGCGGATGTACTCCTTGATCTCCTCACCCTGCCCGAGGGTCGAGGAGTGCGGCCAGGGGCGGAACGGGAACCCGAACGTGGCCATGTCCGAGTCCGACCGGATCCCCGGGTAGCGGAAGGTGTTCCAGGTGCCGCCCAGGTCGTCCTGTGCGTCGTGGACCTCCCACGACCAGTGGGGGAAGGTGGTGGAGACGTGGTGGGCCAGGTCGATGCCGGAGATGCCGGCGCCGACGATCAGGAGGTCCAGCGGGTTCTCGGGTGCGCCGGCCGGTGGGCGGCGGTCAGCAGAGGCTGTCATACGGAGGACGATAGTCCCGATCCCGCCGAACAAGTTGCCGAAACGCGCCAAGAGGTTGCTCTATCGCGCCATGTGGCGGAGAGTTCTGAGGTGGCATACGTCAGATCTGCAGGCCTGAGGGGCGTCAGGGCGGTGATCGATGCGCTGGGTGGCGACGCCGACGACCTGGCCCGGCGCAGTGGGCTGCCGGGCGGCGCCCTCGACAGCGACGAGATCCTGGTGCAGGATCTCGCGATCGGCTTCCTCCTCGAGACGGCGGCCGTCGAGTTGCGCTGCCCCGACTTCGGCCTGCGGGTGGCGTTGCGTCAGGACCTCGGTCTGCTCGGCCCCGTGGCCGCGGCCATCAGGCACGCCCCGACCACCACCCGGGCGTTGGAGATGACCTCCAAGTACCTGTTCTTCCACGCCCGGTCGCTCGAGATCACGGTCGTCCCGGATCCGGAGGCGGACCCCGGTGTGCTGGGGGTGCGGTTCGGTTACCGGGACGACGCGGCCGCGCTGCCTCCCCAGGCGGTCGACATGGTCCTGCTCTTCCTGCACCGGTCCATGCTCGCCCTCCTCGGGGGGGAGTACGGACTGCTGTCGGTCGAGCTCCCGAACCCGCTCAACACGGTGCCCGCTCGCTACCGGGAGCTGTTCTCCGCCCCGGCGAGACCACTCGCGTCGGCCGCGATGCTCCGCGTCCCCGCCGCGCTCCTCGGCCGGGAGATCACGGGCGGCGACCTGATGGCCCACGAGCTGGCTCTGAGCTATCTGGAACAGCACGGTCCCGCACGGGACCAGACGTACGCCGAGCGGACCAGGACCCTGCTCCTGCGGTCCCTCGACACGGGGACCTCGACCCTCGGCGACGTCGCCGCACTCCTCTCGGTCTCGCCGCGGACCCTGCAGCGGCACCTCACCGGTGAGGGCACGTCCTTCTCCGGGATCCGGGACGAGGTGCGGCGCGATGTGGCCGCCCGGTTGTTGGCCACCACCGAGATCCCCCTCTACCAGATCGCCTCGGCCCTGGCCCTCGACGACGTGACGACGTTCAGTCAGTACGCGCGCCGGTGGTGGGGGGTCACGGCCAGGCAGTTCAGGGCCGACAGGAGGGGTCCGGGCGCCGTGGGTCGGCCCGCGATCGAACTTTCCTGACGAGTGTCAGCTGGACTCGCTATGATCCAGATCACACCGCCCCTGCGTCCCCGAGGACCCCCATGGCCGACACCGTTCGCGAACAACTCCGCCGTCACGCCGACTCCGACTCCCCGGCGATCCGCTACGAGGACCTGACCATCTCCTGGCGCGAGTACATCTCGGCCGCCGACCGTCGCGCCGGAGCACTCGACGCGATGCTCGACGACTCCCGACCCCGGCACGTGGGCACGCTCCTGGAGAACACCCCGGAGATGCTCTACGCGCTCGCCGCGGGCGCTCTCGGCGGCGTCGTCATCGCGGGTATCAACGCGACTCGTCGCGGTGAGGGGCTGGCCCGCGACATCAGGCGGGCGGACTGTCAGGTCCTGCTCACCGACTCCCAGCTCGCGCCCCTGCTCGACGGGCTGGACCTGGGCGATGTCAGTGTCATCGACACGGACTCCGACGAGTGGGCGGCCACGGTCGCCGCGTCGGAGCCCCCGGCCGATCCCCCGGTGGCCGATGCCGGCGACCCGTTCATGCTCATCTTCACCTCGGGGACGTCCGGGGACCCGAAAGCGGTGCAGGTCGGCAACTTCACGGTCACCATGTCGGGCGAGGCGCTCGCTCCGTCCTTCGAGCTGACCTCCGAGGACGTGCTGTACCTGTCCATGCCGCTGTTCCACTCCAACGCCATCATGAGTGGCTTCTCGCCCGCGATCGCCGTGGGCGCCACCATGGTGCTCGCCCGACGCTTCAGTGCGACCCGCTTCGGCGACGACATCCGCAGGTACGGGGTCACGTACATGAACTACGTGGGGAAACCGCTCGCGTACATCCTCGACACCCCGGCTCGCCCCGACGACGCGGAGACCACCCTGCGCGCGGCCTTCGGGAACGAGGCCGCGGCCAAGGACATCCCCGCGTTCGCCGAGCGGTTCGGCTGCACCGTGCGGGACGCCTACGGCTCCACCGAACTCGCGATCATCGTCGTCCGGACCGAGAACTCGCCGCTCGAGTCCATCGGCGAACCGTTCCCGGGGGTCGCGGTGTACGACCCGGTGACGGTCACCGAGTGTCCCCGCGCGATCTTCGACGACACCGGTGCGGTGGCCAATCTCGACGAGTGTGTGGGCGAGCTGGTCAACACCGAGGGAGCCGGCTTCTTCGCCGGCTACTACAACAACGAGCAGGCCACGTCCGATCGCATGCGGGACGGGATGTACTGGTCCGGCGACCTGGCTTACCGCGACGCGGACGGCAACGTGTACATGGCCGGTCGCAGCGGGGACTGGCTGCGGGTCGACGGGGAGAACATGGCCGCCGGGATCGTCGAGGAGATCCTCCTCCGACATCCCGCGGTCTCCCGGGTGGCGGTGTACGGGCTGCCCGACCCCCGCGGCGTCGGCGACCAGCTCGCCGCGGCCGTGGTGGTCCGGCACGACAGCGAGCTCGAGCCCGCCGGGTTCGAGGAGTTCCTGGCCTCCCAGCCCGATCTCTCTCCCAAGGCGTGGCCGCGCTGGGTCCGGGTCTCCGATGCGCTCCCCACCACGGCGACCAACAAGATCCTCAAGAGAGCCCTGGTCGAGGACGGGGTCGGCGGCACCGCCGGCGGTGCTGACACCTGGTGGGAGCGGGAGGAGCGAGGCACGTCCTATGCGGTCCTCGCCGACTCCCGCGCGGGTACCGCGGTCTGATGGACCGCGCCTGATGGTCTACGTCGTCACCCGCTTCGACTTCCGGGCGCCCGGCGCGGACGCGGCCGAGCGCCGGGACCGCTACCGGGCGGCCCTCGCCATGGCCAGGTACGCGGAGGAGTCGGGCCAGGACACCGTCAACCTCTCCGAGCACCACGGCTCCGAGGACGACTATCTCCCGTCGCCGCTCATCGCTGCGGCGGCGGTGGCCGCGGTGACCGAGCGGATCCAGATCGCGGTGTGGGCCCTGCTCGCGCCGCTGTACGATCCGGTCCGGCTGGCCGAGGACATCGCGGTCCTCGACCACGTGGCGTCCGGGCGGGTGAGCTTCACCTTCGGGCTCGGCTACCGACCGGTCGAATACGCGATGCACTCCCGGGACTGGAAGGGGCGTGGGGCACGGCTGGAACAGCAGTTGGAGACGATGCTCGCGGCGTGGGCGGGGGAACCGGTCGGCGACGATCCGGTCGACGGTTCGCCTCGGTCGCGCGTGACACCGGGACCATTCTCGGATCCGCACCCGCTGATCTTCCTCGGCGGCGCAGGCGCGGCCGCCCGTCGGGCCGGGCGCCTGGGCATGCATTACCAACCGCAGGTCAACGATCCGGAGCTCGCCGAGTTGTACCGGGCCGAGTGTCGCGCGAACGGGCATGAGCCCGGCCTCGTGGTGACCCCGGTCTCCGGTCCCGCCGCGGTATTCTGCGCGCAGGATCCCGACGAGTTCTGGGAGAGGTACGGCGGGTACCTCCTCGCTGACGCGGAGGCCTACCGTGCCTGGCAGACGGCCTCCGGTCGCAACTCCTTCGTCCACTCCGACGCCCGCTCGGTCGAGGACCTGCGCGCCGAGGGGGTGTACCTGGTGGCCACCCCGGACCAGCTCGTCGAGCGGGTCCGGTCTCGCGAACTGGGCCTGATCGCGGGCCACCCGATGTGCGGCGGGATGCCGATCGACGCCGCGTGGGAGTCGTTGCGACTGCTCGGGGAACGAGTGCTGCCGCACGTTCGGTGAGAACGCCGCGATCGGGGTCCGTAGTCTCGGGCGAATGGGAAACGACACGGCACTCAACGACACGGCACACGCCGTCCGGTACTGGTCCATGCCCGCCGCGTTGGGGGCGATGGGCGCGCTGCACTTCGTGGCGCCCCGACCCTTCGACGGGCTCATCCCGCCGGAACTGCCGGGGAGCGCCCGGGCGTGGACCTACGGGTCCGGCGTCGCTGAGATGGCCGTGGCGGCACTGCTGGCCGTGCCGCGGACACGGGCCCTGGGCGGGGCGGCGGCGGTGGCGCTGTTCGTCGGGGTACTGCCCGGGAACCTGCAGATGGTGCGGGCCTGGCGGAGGAAGCCGGTGTGGCCCTACCAGGTGATCGCGTGGGGCCGCCTGCCGCTGCAGGTGCCGATGATCCTCGCGGCCGACAGGATCCGCCGAGGCGCCTGAGCGCTCAGCCGGCCGGGTCGGCTGCCCCGGTTTCCCACGCGTCCACCCGGGCGAGGGCGTCGCGCTTGAGATCGGCGGGCGCGAATGACGAGTCGATCGACGACCGGGCGCACGCGGCGAGACGCGCCTCGGGGATGCCCATCCGCTCGCGCGCCAGCACGTACTCGTCCACCACGTCGACGCCGAACAGCAGCGGGTCGTCGGCGCCGATCGAGCAGCGGACCCCGGCGTCGAGCAGCGCGGGGAGCGGGTGGTCCCCGAGCGTGGGGTAGACGCCCAGAACTACGTTCGAACTCGGGCACACGTCCAGGCAGACCCCGCTCGCGGCGAGCTGTTCGACCAGCCGGGGGTCCTCGGCGGCGCGGACCCCGTGCTGGATGCGGTCGACGCCCAGCTGCAGTGCGGACCGCACCTCCTCGGGCCCGGCCAGCTCCCCGGCGTGGGGCACCACGCCCAGACCGGCGTCGCGGGCGATCGCGAAGGCCTCCGCC
>NZ_JAALEA010000244.1 GCF_014145145.1 Dietzia cercidiphylli | reverse complement strand
CGCACCCGAGGCCGCGCGGGCCGCCCCGGACCGGCGCAGGTCCGGGCCGAGCTCCACCTCGAAGCGGTCGCCCATGTCGTCGGACCCCAGACAGCGCACGCGTTCGTCGGCGGGCACGCCGGCCGCCCGGACCGCGTCGACGAACTCGTACAGCTCACCGTAGGTGACGCCGTCGAGGGTGAGGGTGAGGTTCATCTTCACAGCCATGACCCCAGGGTATCGGCGCGCGGCCCCGGAGCGCATCGGTGACAACCCTGGTCCGACCCCGGAACACGCCTCAGATCTCACCCCAGAAGACGTGGTCGACGGCCTTGCGGCCGAGGCGGGTGACCCGGAGGTACTGGTTGAGGAACTCCGCGCCGTCGGAGGACCCTGCGCAGATGCTGGCCACGGCCGCCAGGATCTTGCCCTGACCGGGGAGTTGGTCGACCGCCTTGCCGCGGGCCAGGACCAGGGCGTTGCGGGCGCGGGCGGCCATGAGCCACGACTGCACCAGCGCCTCACGCTCGCCCTCCGAGAGCAACTCCGCGGCGGCCGCGGCCTCGAGCGCCTCCAGGGTGGAGGTGGTGTGCAGGCCCGGCACCCGCGCCGCGTGCTGCATCGTGAGCAACTGCGCGCACCACTCGACGTCCGCCAGACCACCGCGCCCGAGCTTGGTGTGCGTGGCCGGGTCGGCCCCTCTGGGCAGACGCTCGGTGTCGATCCGCGCCTTCATCCGCCGGATCTCCTGCACCACCTTGGGCGGCACCCCGTCCGCCGGGTAACGGAACTCGTCGATCATGTGCAGGAAGTCCAGGCCCAGGTCGCGATCCCCCGCCGCGAACGCGGCCCGGAGCAGGGCCTGCAGCTCCCACGTCTCGGCCCACTTGGAGTAGTAGGCGCGGTAGGACGCAAGCGTCCGTACCAGTGGTCCGTTGCGGCCCTCCGGTCGAAGGTCGGCGTCGAGGTCGAGCGGGGGGTCCGACGACGGCGAGGAGAGCAGCCTGCCCACCCGTTCGGCCACCTGGACGGCCCACCGGACGGCGACGTCCTCGGCGACGCCCTCCACCGGATCGCACACGATCATCACGTCCGCATCGGATCCGTACGACAACTCGTCCCCGCCGAGCCGCCCCATCCCGATGTACGCGAGTCGGGCCGGCGGCGCCTGGCCCTCGGGGGCCATGTCCCTCATCACGGCCGCGAGGGACGCCTCGAGCACCGCCCGCCACACGGCGGACAGGCGCTTGCCGACCTCCGGCACGGAGACCAACCCCAGGACGTCCGCGGCGCCGATCCGGGCCAGCTCGGCCCGGCGTAGCGACCTCGCCGCGGCGATGACCTTCTCGGGGGTGCGGTGACGGGACGCCGAGGCGGACAGCGCGGAGGCGATGTCGGAGACCTTGGAGGCCACGAGCACGGGCCCCTCGGCGCCGTCGGTCAGCTCCGGGATCACCTCGGGGTTGCGGAGCAGGAGTTCGGAGACGAACGCGGAGGTGCCCAGCACCGTCACCAGGCGGCGCGCCACGATGCTGTCGTCCCGCAGGATGCGCAGGAACCAGGTGACGTCCTGGTGCTCCTCACACAGCTTGCGGTAGGCCAGCAGCCCGGCGTCCGGGTCCGGGGTGTCGGCGAGCCATTCCATGAAGGCGGGCAGGAGCAGCGCCTGGATCCGGCCGCGGCGGTTGTTCTGCCCGGCCAGGGCCCGGAGGTGCCCGAGTGCGTGGCGCGGTGCGCCGAACCCCAGTGCCGCCAGCTGCCGCTCCATCGCCTCGGAGCTCAGGGACAGGGCCTCCGCGTCGTAGGCGGCGATCGAGTCCAGCAGCGGGCGGTAGAACAGCTTGGAGTGGAGCCTGCGCACCCGGCTGCGGACCTGACGGAGCTGCTCGAGCAGGACCTCCGCGGCGTCGTGCCGACTGCTGGGCCGGATGTGGGCGGCGCGGGCGAGCCAGCGGTACGCCTCCCGGTCGCCGTCCTCCGGGAGCAGATGGGTGCGCTTGTAGCGCTGGAGCTGGAGACGGTGCTCGAGAAGTCGCAGGAACTCGTAGGCGGCCACCAGGTTGGCGCCGTCCTCCCGCGCGATGTATCCCCCCGCCCGGAGCGCCCCGAGCGCGTCCACCGTGCTGGCGACACGCAGCTCCTCGTCCGTGCGACCGTGCACCAGTTGCAGGAGCTGGACCGCGAACTCCACGTCGCGCAGGCCCCCACGCCCGAGCTTGAGCTCGCGCTCCCGGAGCGGCTCGGGGACGTTCTCCTCCACCCGCCGGCGCATGGCCTGGACGTCGTGCACGAAATCGTCCCGCTCGGAGGCCGTCCACACCAGCGGGTGCACGGTGTCGTAGTACTCGGTGGCCAGGGCCAGGTCGCCGGTCATCGGCCGGGCCTTGAGCTGCGCCTGGAACTCCCACGTCTTGGCCCACCGCCTGTAATAGGCCTCGTGCGACTCCAGCGTCCGCACCAGCTCGCCGGACTTGCCCTCGGGTCGCAGGGCGGCGTCCACCTCGAAGAAGGCCATCGAGCCGATGCGCATCATCTCCCCGGCCACCCGACCGGTCTTGGCGTCCGCGGGTTCGGAGACGAAGATGATGTCCACGTCGGAGATGTAGTTGAGTTCGCGGGCCCCGCCCTTGCCCATGGCCACCACGCCGAGGCGACAGGGCATGGGCGAATCCGGGTACACCGTGGAGACCGCCACCGCGAGCGCGGCGGTCAGCGCGGCGTCCGCGAGATCGGCGAGGCGACGACCCACCTCGGCGAACGGCAGCACCGGCTCGTCCTCGACCGTGGACGCCACGTCGTGGGCGGCCAGGAGCGCCACGTGGTCGCGGTAGGCCGACCGGAGCACGTTGACCGCGGCGCCGCCGATGACCGCGGCGCGATAGGTTCCCACGCTGCGCAGGTCGGCGGACTGGGACGGTGCGGGCGCGCCCTCGACGGGCTCCTCGGGCACGGCGTCGACCACCCCCAGCATGTCCGCCAGGACGTCCTCACGGGAGGGCAGCGGCGACCGGAGCAGCGCCCAGCGGGTGGGTTGCGCGACCAGATGGTCCCCGAGCGCGCTGGACGAGCCGAGCAGTCCCAGTAAGCGTCCGCGCAACCGGAGATCCGATCGGAGCGCCGAGTCCAGTGCGGCCACACCGCTGTCCCCGCCGGCGTCCGCGGTCGCACCACCCGTGGTCGGTCCGCCGTCCTGCGCCTCGGCGGCCAGCGCCTCCCTGAGCCGGACCAGCGCCCCCAGGGCGAGGTCCGGGTCGGGCGCGCGCGAGAGCGCCCACAGCATCGGGACCGCGTCCTCGTCGGTCCACCCCAGGTAGTCCAACCAGTCCCCGGCGCGCTGGTCGAGCAGTCCGAGCCTGCCCGGGCTGGGCACCCTGGACCGCGACGAATCCATGCTCACCTCGACCGTCCGGTCACAACGCGAGGTAGTTGCGGAGCTCGTACGGGGTCACCTCGTTGCGGTACTCCCGCCATTCACGCCGCTTGTTGCGCAGGAAGAACTCGAACACGTGCTCGCCGAGCGCCTCGGCGACGAGCTCCGACTCCTCCATGGCGTCGAGGGCCTGCTCCAGGCTCCCCGGCAGGTCCGTGTAGCCCATCGCACGCCGCTCGCGCCGGCTCATGGTCCACACGTCGTCCTCGGACTCCGGCGGCAGCTCGTAGCCCTCCTGGACGCCCTTGATCCCGGCGGCGATCATCACCGCGTACGCGAGGTACGGGTTGCACGCCGAGTCCGGGCTCCGCACCTCGATTCGTCGCGAGGAGGCCTTGTTGGGCGTGTACATGGGGACCCGCACCAGCGCCGAGCGGTTGGCGCGGCCCCAGGTGGCGGCGGTGGGGGCCTCGCCGCCGCCGATGAGCCGCTTGTAGGAGTTGACCCACTGGTTGGTGACGGCCGAGAACTCCGGCGCGTGACGCAGGATGCCCGCCACGAACGACTTCGCCGTGGTGGACATCTGGTACTCGTCGTCCGCGTCGTGGAACGCGTTGGTGTCGCCCTCGAACAGGCTCATGTGCGTGTGCATGGCCGAACCCGGGTGGTCCCGGAGGGGCTTGGGCATGAACGACGCCCACACCCCGTTGTTCATGGCCACCTCCTTGACGATGTAGCGGAAGGTCATGATGTTGTCCGCCATGCTCAGTGCGTCGGCGTAGCGCAGGTCGATCTCCTGCTGCCCCGGTGCCCCCTCGTGGTGGGAGAACTCCACCGAGATTCCCATCGCCTCCAGCGCCTCGATCGCGTGACGCCGGAAGTGCGGGGCGGAGTCGTGCACGGCCTGGTCGAAGTACCCGCCGTTGTCCGTCGGAACCGGCTCGGCACCGTTGGTGTCGAGGTCTTTGAAGAGGAAGAACTCGATCTCCGGGTGCACGTAGCAGGAGAAGCCGAGGTCGGCGGCCTTGTTGAGCTGGCGGCGCAGCACGTGGCGCGGATCGGCCCAGCTCGGGCTGCCGTCGGGGTTGAAGACGTCGCAGAAGATGCGCGCCGAGTGCTGGCCACCGTCGGCGTGGGCCCACGGCAGGACCTGGAACGTCGAGGGGTCGGGCTTGGCGACCGTGTCCGCCTCCGACACCCGCGAGAACCCCTCGATGGCGGAGCCGTCGAAGCCGATCCCCTCCCCGAACGCCCCCTCGAGCTCTGCCGGGGCGACGGCCACTGACTTCAAGGTCCCGAGAACGTCGGTGAACCAGAGCCGGACGAACCGGATGTCGCGCTCTTCCAAGGTCCTCAGAACGTACTCCTGCTGGCGGTTCATGCCGTCCAACCTAGTGCCTGTCGTGTTACGAGCGTGTGACATCGGGTCCCCGACACGCCCACCTGGGCCCCCGCCCGTGGGCCCCCGCCCGTGGGCCTCCCGCCCCATGGCCTCCCGAGCCACGCCGCCCGGCTCGTGGCACACTCGTCGGCGACGGCCGCGTCCGTCACCGCCCCCTGTCCACCCGGGGACCGGCCATCCCGCCGGCCTCGAGGTCACCGTAGGAAGGCCACACCGCCATGAGCGACAACCCCGACACCCCGGTCTACGGTTCCGGCGGCACCCCGGACGCCGGACCCCGGGGTCTGACGCGGGTGACCCGGATCCACCACCTGGCCGAACTCAAGGCCGCGGGGGAACCCTGGCCGATGCTCACCGCCTACGACTTCGTCTCCGCGCGCGTGTTCCAGGAGGCCGGGATCCCGGTTCTCCTGGTCGGGGACTCGGCGGCCAACGTGGTCTACGGGTACGACACCACGGTCCCCGTCACCGAGGACGAGATGATCCCGCTGGTGCGGGCCGTGACCCGGGGGGCGCCGAAGGCACTGGTCGTGGCCGATCTGGTGTTCGGTAGTTACGAGGCCTCCCCGGTGCAGGCCGTGGCCGCCGCCACGCGGATGATGAAGGAGGGCGGCGCCCAGGCCGTCAAGCTCGAGGGCGGCGTGCGGATGGCCCCACAGATCCGGGCGATCGTGGACGCCGGGATCCCCGTGATGGCCCACATCGGCTTCACCCCCCAGTCGGTCAACGGCCTGGGGGGCTTCCGCGTCCAGGGGCGCGGGGACGCCGCCGACGAGCTGCGGGCCGACGCCCGCGCCGTGCAGGAGGCCGGGGCCTTCTCCGTCGTCATGGAGATGGTCCCCGCCGACCTCGCCCGCGAGGTCACCGCGGAGCTGGACATCGCCACGGTCGGCATCGGCGCCGGGAACGGGTGCGACGCGCAGGTGTTGGTGTGGCAGGACATGGCGGGCCACGGCACCGGACGGACGGCCAGGTTCGTCAAGCGCTACGCCCGGCTCGCCGAGACGCTGCGCGACGCCGCCCGGGAGTACGGCGACGAGGTCCGTTCGCGCGAGTTCCCCGGCCCGGACCACTCCTTCTGACGGCGCGGTCAGCCTCGATGAGCCAGCAGACCACGCTCCGCACCCCGTACCCGCGGATCGAGCCGTACGAGACCGGCACGCTCGACGTGGGCGACGGTCAGCACCTCTACTGGGAGTGCTCGGGAGACCCGGACGGTTCCCCCGTGCTGTTCGTCCACGGCGGTCCCGGCGGCGGGACCACCCCGGAGCACCGCCGGATGTTCGACCCCGCGTCCTACCGCATCATCCTGGTGGATCAGCGCGGCTGCGGCCGGAGTGCGCCGCACGTCGCCGACGGCGCGGACCTCTCCGTCAACACCACGTGGCATCTCACCGCCGACCTCGAGCGTCTGCGCGAGGCCCTGGGGATCGAGCGCTGGCTCGTGTTCGGCGGCTCGTGGGGGACGACGCTCGCGCTGGCCTACGCGCAGGAGCACCCGGATCGCGTCCGCGGCCTGGTCCTGCGAGGGATCTTCCTCTGCCGGCCGTCGGAGATCGACTGGTTCTACCGGGGCGGCGCCGCCCACCTCTTCCCCGACGCGTGGGAGGGCTACCTCGCGCCGCTCGTGGCCGCCGAGGGAGCCGACGCGGTCCACCGGGCGGGCTTCGACCACGTGGCCGCCTACCACCGCCTCCTGCACTGCGGTGATCCGGCGATCGAGATCGGGGCAGCGCGAGCGTGGACGAGGTGGGAGACCACGACGTCCACGCTGCTCCCCCGTCCCGGGACCGGGGACGGCGACGAGGCCGACAGGTTCGCCCTGGCCTTCGCCCGCATCGAGAACCACTACTTCGTCAACGACGCATTCCTCGACGGCCGCGCCATCCTGGACCGCATGGACAGGATCTCGCACCTGCCCGCCGTGATCGTCCACGGGCGTTACGACGTGGTCTGCCCGGTCACGAGCGCGTGGGAACTGCACGCGGCCTGGCCGGGCTCCGAGCTGCACATCGTCCCCGACGCCGGGCACGCGATGGCCGAACCGGGCACCACACATCACCTGCTCGAGGCCACCGACCGCTTCCGACCCTGAACCCGCCTCCCACCCCGGCGAGGATGGTCGGGTCAGATCACCCCGAAGTGGCGGGAGACGGCCACCGTGCCCTTCTGGTAGCCGGACGGGAACAACCGGACGAGCGCGTCGATCACGTACGCGTCCGGGCCCACCAGCACCCTCGCTCGGCGCCGTTCGACGCCGTCGAGGATCACCCGCGCGGCCGTCGACGCCTCCGTGCGCGCGAACTTGGCGTCGAAGATCGTGGCGAAGGTCGCGCTGTCCAGGCCCTCGGCCGCGCCGGCGCTCCTGGCGACCGCGGTCCTGATGCCCCCGGGGTGGACGCAGGTGACCTCCACCGGGTGGCCGGCGGCGAGCATCTCCATCCGCAGGGACTCGGTGAACTGTTGCACCGCGGCCTTGGCCGCGTTGTAGGCGTTCTGGGTGGGCACCGAGAGGATCGCGAAGATGCTGGAGATGTTGACGATGTGCCCGTCCCCGGAGGCGATGAGGTGCGGCAGGAACTCCTTGGTGCCGTGGACGACCCCCCAGTAGTCCACGTCCATCACCCGGGCGATGTCCTTGTACCCGGATTGCTCGACCGACCCGGTGAACGCGATGCCGGCGTTGTTGACGACGAGGTTGACCACGCCGAACTGGTCGACCACCCGGCCCGCGTACTCCGCGACGGCGGCCTGCTCCGTGACGTCGAGCCGGTCGGAGTGCACCTCCACCGAGGACTCCGCCTCCACCAGCCCCACCGTCTCGGCCAGTCCGTCGACGTCGACGTCGCTCAGCGCCAACCGGGCTCCCCGGCGCGCCGCCTCACGTGCGAGTTCGCGACCGATGCCGGAACCGGCACCGGTGATGACGACGACCTTGCCGTCCATCCGCCAGCGGGGACGGCGGGCGGTCAGCCCACCCAGCGCCGCCATCGCCTTTCCGATCGGGGCGCTCACCGGAGTGCCCCCTGCCCGGTCGGCACCGCGGCGGGTTCGTCGATCGCGGTCCGGCGGTAGGCGCTCAGGTCGAACTCCCTCGTCTGGTTGCGGTAGGAGAAGGTGAAATCGGGCCACACGGCCGGGGCGTTGCCCTTGGCGTCCAGGTACCAGCTCTTGCAGCCGGTCACCCAGACGGTCTCCCCGGTGTTCTCGCGGAGTTCGCGGTTGTAGGCGTTCTGGACCGCCTCGCGGACCTCCACCGTCTGCAGACCGCGGTCGCGCATACTGCGGATCGCGTCCACCAGGTAGTTCAGCTGGGACTCGATCATGTAGATCATCGACGAGTGACCGAGACCCGTCGCGGGACCCATCAGGACGAACAGGTTGGGGTACCCCGCGACCGTGGTGCCCTTGTACGCCTCCATCCCCTCGCTCGCCCACTTGTCCGCGAGGGTCCGGCCTGCCGCGTCCCGGACGCGCTCGAAGAACGGGGAGTCCGTGACGTGGAACCCGGTGGCCACCACCAGCACGTCCGCCGGGTGCTCGGCGCCGTCCGAGGTGACGATCCCGCCCTCGGTCACCCGGCTGATGGGAGTGGTCACCACGTCGACGTTCCGCCGGGTCAACGCGCGGTACCAGGTGTTGGACAGCAGGATGCGCTTGCACCCGATCTCGAAGTTCGGGGTCAGCTTGCGCCGGAGACCCGGGTCGCGCACCGACAGGGCCAGGTGCGCGCGCCCGATCGCCTTGATCGGGGCGAGGGCCGCACGGGTCCGGGTCAGTCCCACCACCTGGAACTCGCGGCTGGTGTACTGGAGCGCCCGGACGGCGCGCTGGAGACCGGGGACCCTGCGGTAGAGGGCCCTCTCGAACCCCGGGTACTCCCGGTCGATCCGGGGCAGAACCCAGGGAGCGGTGCGCTGATAGACGTCCAGATGCTCCACGGTCGGGGCGATGGACGGCACCACCTGGACGGCGGAGGCGCCGGTACCGATCACCGCGACGCGTCGACCGGCCAGGGGCACCGAATGGTCCCAGCGGGCCGTGTGGAAGACGGGGCCGGCGAAGTCGTCGATCCCGTCGATCTCCGGGAGCCGGGGTTCGCACAGCGCGCCGACTCCCAGGACCAGGACCCTCGCGTCGTACTCCCCTGCCGTCGTGCTCACCGCCCACCGACCGCGGGTCTCGTCGAAGCGCGCGGCGGTGACCTCCACGCCGAACCTGATCTTCTCCCGTACGCCGGTGTCGTGGGTGACGCGGCGGATGTAGTCGTAGATCTCGCCCTGCGGGGAGAACGCACGCGACCACCCCGGGTTGAGGGCGAAAGAGTAGGAGTACAGGTGGGAGGGCACATCGCACGCCGCCCCCGGGTAGGAGTTGTCCCGCCACGTGCCGCCCACGTCGGAACCCCGCTCGACCACGATCACGTCGTCGACTCCGTCCTCGGCGAGTCTGATGGCCGCCCCGAGACCGGAGAAACCGGCCCCCACGACGAGGACGTCGACGGTTGTCGGCTGATCCACTTCTTCTCCCAACGACGAGCATGTGATCGGAACCACTGGGATCTTACCCGCAAGTAAGTCCGAGGAGTGGCGGGCCGGTCGGGACGAGGGGGACGCCGTGTTCACCCGGGCCTGATACAACCAGTCCATGACGATCAGCGAGACGGTGGAGATCGAGAGCAAGTTCGAGGTCGGGCCCGACACCCCGGTCCCCGCCGCGAGCGCCTTCGCCCCGCTGGTGGCGGACGACCCGGTGGTGCACGAGCTCTCCGCCACGTACTACGACACCGCCGACCTCTCCCTCACCCGCCACAAGGTCACGCTCAGGCGCCGCACCGGCGGTGACGACGCGGGGTGGCACCTCAAACTCCCGTCCGAGGCGGGACGGGTGGAGCTGCGGCTCCCGCTGGATCACGGAGACGACGTCCCCGACGAGTTCGTCGCCGCGGTGGCGGGACTGGTCCGCCGCCGACCTCTCGCGCCCGTGGCCCGCGTGGACAACCGGAGGCACGTCGTGCTCCTGCGCGACGGCGAGGGGACCGCCGTCGTGGAGTTCTGTGACGACCACGTCACGACGGAATCCCTCGTCGCCGCGGGCGCAACCGCGGGCGCCGCCGGGGACTGGCGGGAGTGGGAGGTCGAACTGGTCGATCCGTCGCAGCCCCGGGCTCGGGACCATCTCGCCGCCGTGGCCACCGCGTGCACCTCGGCCGGGGCCAGGACCTCGTCGTCGTCGTCCAAACTCGCCCGCGCCATCGGCCCCCTCCCCGACCCTCCGGACAGGGGCGTCTCCGCCGTGAGGGACGCCCTGCGCGAGGACCTCCACCGGGTACTCGACCACGACCCGGCCGCCCGACGCGTGACGATGGTGGGGGTCCACCAGATGCGGGTGGCGGTCCGCGGTCTCCGCAGCACGATCAGCTCGTTCGCCGAGGAGCTCGAGGCGGAGACCGGACACACGGACATCGACCTGGCCGCGGTGCTCGAGGAGCTCAAGGTGCTCGCCGCGGTCCTGGGCAAGGTGCGCGACATCCAGGTGGTCGACCACCGGCTCGGGGAGCTGGCGGCCGGGTACCCGGAGGACGTGGTGAGCACGCTGACCAGGCAGCGGCTCCGCGTCGAGCTCGGGGCGGAGGAGCGGCGGGCCGGCGCGCGGGTGACGGCCGCACTGGGTTCCGAGCGGTACCTCGACCTGCTCGACCGTCTCCACCTGCTCGTCGAGCTCGCCGGCACCGGGCCCGAGGTCGCCGGGTCGTCTGACGGGTCCGTGCCGGGACCGACCTCGAAGAAGCGCAGGCGCGAGGCCGAGGACATGATCCTGCGTGGGGTGGACCGGCAGTTCGCCAAGTTCACCAAGGCCCGCACCCGCACCGAACGCGACCTCGAGTCGCTCGAGTTGACCCTGGCCCAGCGGGAGGAGCTGACCCACGTCGTCCGCAAGCGCGCCAAGGCCCTGCGGCGCAACGTCGGCGCCCTACGGGAGTCGGACGGGCTGACCGTCGCCCCGCTACGCACCGCCTGCCAGCGACTGCACACGGTGCTCGGAGACGTCCAGGACAGCGTGACCGCCCGGAGGTGGATCCGGCGGATCGCGAGGCGTGCGGAGTCCGCGGGCGAGTCGACGTTCGGATTCGGGGTGCTCTATGAGCACGAACGCGGATTCTCCGAGCGCGCGCTCGACGGGTTCGAGAACGACGCGGCCACCGTCACCGCGGCCTACCGCGAACTGTCGGAGTCCCGGCGCGCGGCGCGACGGCGGAAGAAGAAGAGCACCAAGAAATAGGGCGGCGGCGAGCAGTGCCGCCCGGCCACGACGGGCGCCCCACGGGGTTCCCGGTGGGGCGCCCGGGGCTGAGTCCGGCCGGTCTCAGCGCTCCCGGTCTCAGTCCTTCTCGTCCTCGGCGTCCCACGCCTCGTTGCGGGACTTCGCCTTGGCCAGCGCCGCCTCCGCCTCACCGCGGGTGGCGTAGGGACCCATGCGGTTGTCCCAGTTGGTCACCTTCCCCTGGACCGCCTTGCCCAGGGCGATGTCGTAATACCACTGCTCTTCCGTCACGACGGACCTCCCGGGTTCGCTCGGCGTTCCTGTGTCCCGAGCCTACTCGCGGCGGGGTCCGGGATTCCCCGGTTACGGGCGTGTCGTCGCCGAGTCCCCGGGCCCGGCATGGGGCTTGGCGTCACCGAACGGCTCGTCTCGCCGCCGGACCGCCTCCCGGAAGCCGTCGGCCGCAGCCCTCGCCTGGAAGGCGTATCCCTCCGGGGTGTGGCGGGCGATCCCGTCGAAGACGGTGCTGATCATGCCTGAATTGGCCACCCCCTGGGCCAGCAGGGCACTGTTCAACGCCAGCTTGGCCATCACGAGCTGGTTGACCGGCATCCGCGCGATCCGCCCGACGAGGTCCTCGGTGCGGTCGTCCAGTTCCTCCGGCGGAGGTGCGTCGATCGCGAGCCCCCAGTCATGCGCCTGCCGCCCCGTGATGAGGTCGCCGGTGAACAGCAGGCGTTTGGCGCGTTGGTCGCCGAGCCGGTGCGCCCACATCCCGGACGCCGGGATGCCCCAGACCCGGGCGGGCGGGTACCCGATCCGGGTGTCGTCGGCGCAAATGATCAGGTCGGCGAACAACGCGATGTCGGTGCCGCCCGCCACGGCGAATCCGTGCAACTTGGCCACCGTGGGTTTGTTCGCGTGCAGGAGGCTGGAGAATCCGCGGTTGAACCTGCTCATCATCGCGTAGTCGACCATCGGGTCCCACGTGACGCGCGGGTCGTGGTTGCGGGCCTGGACGCCCGGATCGAGCACGGATCCGCCGGCCTCGCCGGAGGCGTCGGATGGGTCGGATTGGTCGGATGGGTCGCCTGCGTCGCGGGCCATCCCCTCGGCGAAGATCGACAGGTCGTAGCCGCCACAGAACCCCTTCCCTCGCCCGGACAGGAGGATCACGTGAACCGCCGGGTCGAGGTCGGCGCGCTCGACGGCGGACGCGAGTTCGACCGGGGTGTCGCTCGTGATGGCGTTACCGTGCTCGGGGCGGTCGAAGGTGATCCGGGCGATCGCCCCGGTCACCTCGTAGGTCAGGGTGCGGTAATCGGTGTTCATCTGCCCGTCTCCTCTGTGGCCTGTGCCTGTCCGAAGGAGCCGTGACGCCCGGCTCCGTCGGCGAACCGCGCCGCGCCCGCGACCGCCCCGGCCTGCAGCGAGATCAGGCCGTGGTCATACTCGTTCCTGATCGCCGCCTCCTCGTCGAGGCCCTCCTGTTCCAGCAGCGACAGCCGGTCCCGTCGCATGCACTCCTGGGGGAACCGCGCGATCTCGGTGGCCAGGTCGATGGCTGCCGTCAACGCCGTGCCGTCGGCCACCACCCGGTTCACCAGACCGATGTCCAAGGCCTCTGCAGCACTCACCGGGCGGCCGGTGAGCACGAGGTCCATCGCGCGGCTCGTGCCGATGAGGCGCGGCAGGCGGACTGTCCCGCCGTCGATGAGGGGCACTCCCCAGCGGCGGCAGAAGACGCCCAGCACCGCGGTCTCCTCCGCGACCCGCAGATCGGCCCACAGGGCGAGTTCGAGGCCGCCGGCCACCGCGTGGCCCGACAGGGCAGCGATGACCGGTTTGCCCAGTCGGAGCCTCGTCGGCCCCATGGGACCGTCCCCGTCCGCGGCCACCCGGTTCCCCGCGTCGCCCGCGATCGCCTTGAGGTCGGCACCTGCGCAGAAGGTCCCGTTCTCGCCGTGCAGCACGGCCACGGAGGAGCCGGGGTCCGCGTCGAAGGCCCGGAACGCGTCGGCGAGCGCCTGCGCGGTGGGCCTGTCGACGGCGTTGCGGACGTCAGGTCGGTCGATGCCGATCACGGTCACCGGACCCTGAATCGAGACCGTCACGCCCGGGACGTTCTCCACGGCCCTCACCCGACCTTCGGGGTGACGCGGTCGAGAATCGCGGTGGTGTCCACGCCGGTCGGCAGCGTGCCGAGGACATCCCCGCGATCGGCCCCCAGCCTGCTGACGAGGAAGGCGTCGGCGACCGCCGGGTGGCCGTGGCGGAGCAGCAGGTAGCCCTGCAGGATCATCGCCATGTCCCCGACCACCCGGCGCGCGACGTACTGCGCCTCCTCGGGCCGCCCGGCGGCGACGGCGGTCAACGTCCCGCCCAGGCGATCGACGGCGCCGTCGAGTCGGGAGTCCGCACCGCGCACGGACGAGACCGTGTCGAGGAAGGTCTCGACCGTCTCCGGCTGCTTCGCCATGGCCCGCAGCACGTCCAGAGCCGCGACGTTGCCCGAGCCCTCCCAGACCGACAGCAGTGGAGCCTCCCGGTAGAGCCTCGGCATCCGGGAGTCCTCCACGTACCCGTTGCCGCCCAGACACTCCAGGGCCTCCGCCGCGTGGATCGGCCCGCGCTTGCACACGTGGTACTTGCTGACGGCGAGGCCGATCCGTCGGAGGGCGTCGGCCTCCCGGTCTCCCGCGTCGGCCAGGTCGGTGAGTTCGGCGAGCCAGAGCGCGACCGTCGTCGACGCCTCGGCCTCCACCGCGAGGTCGGCCAGCACGTTGCGCATCAGCGGCTGGTCGATGAGGGCCGCCCCGAAGGCCCGGCGGTGCATCGCGTGGTGGACGGCGTTCGCGACCCCGACCCGCATTCCGGTGGCGGTACCGAGTGTGCAGTCGAGTCGGGTCATGTTGACCATCTCGATGATCGTCGCGACGCCCCGGCCCTCGTCCCCGACGATCCAGCCGGTCGTCTGGTCGTACTCGACCTCGCTGCTGGCGTTCGACCGGTTGCCGAGCTTGTCCTTGAGACGCTGCAGCAGGAAGGGGTTGCGCGAGCCGTCGGGCAGGACCCGCGGGACGCAGAAACACGTGAGCCCACCCGGTGCCTGCGCGAGGACCAGGAAGAGATCGGACATCGGTGCGGAGGTGAACCACTTGTGCCCGGTGATCGAGTACGTCCCGTCGGAGTTCCGGGTCGCGTGGGTGGTGTTGGCGCGGACGTCCGACCCGCCCTGCTTCTCGGTCATCGACATCCCCGCCGTCAGACCCCGCTTGGTGGCCGGCGGCGCCAGAACCGGGTCGTAGACGGCACTCGTCAGCAGCGGTTCGAACGTCGCGGCGAGGTCGGGGGCGCGGCGTAGCGCCGGCACCACCGCGTAGGTCATCGAGATCGGACACCCGTGACCCGCGTCCGTCTGCCCCCACACACTCGTCTTGGCCGCGCGCACCAGATGGGGGTTGGGCCTGGGGTCCGCCCACGGGGCGCCGTGCAGACCGAACCCGACGGCGCGACGCATCAGCTCGTGGTAGGCCGGATCGTAGTCGACCTCGTCGATCCGGTTCCCGTACCGATCGTGCGTCCGGAGGACCGGAGGGTTGGCCTCCGCGCGGTCGCCCCACCCGAGGGCGTCGGCGGTCCCGGCGAGTCGGCCGACCTCGTGCAGTTCGTCCACCGCGTGTCCCGCCCCGGCCCGGGAGAGCGCCTCCAGGATCACCGGCTGCTCGGCAGCGTCGTACCCCACCAGGGGCGGGACCTGGTTTGTCACCGTGTGCGTCACCATGGACGGAGTATTACATAACTCCTGCGGTCAGATCTAGAGTGTAATAGTCATCGATCCGCCCGGACCGGACCGCATCCCGCACGGTCAGGTGCCCGCGCCCAGGACGCCGTTCGCGAAGCGGCCGAAATCGGTACGGAATCGCTGATAGGACTCGCGGAGACGCTCACCGGGCCAGTCGGCGGGCAGCAGCTCCGCGGGGAGGAGCGGGTCGTGCAGGATGTGCCTGACCGTCGCGGCCGCCACCTCGAAACGCGTGGACATCTCGTCGGCGTGTTCGGCCGCGGCGAGAAGGGCCGCTCCGTCGCGTGCCCATCCCGCGGGGTCGAACAGGCGTGAGGTCAGGGCGTCGACGTCGCCGGCGGGGACACAGGAGAACTCCTCCGACCTGGCCGTCAATGCATCAGAACGGACGACGTCGAGGTTGGCGGGCCGGAGCCACACCCCCTCGCGCAGCTCCGCGTACCGGAGCCCGGTCAGTTCGGATCGGGTCGCCAGACGTGTCGCCGCGTCGGCCGGGACCGTGACGACCTGCATCGACCACTGACGGTCCCAGGGCTTCAGGGAGGGCGAGATCGCCGCATCCTGCCGCTCCTGCCTCGAGATGAGACGGGGCGAGAGTCGGTACACCCCCCGGTCCCGCTCGAGGTCACCCGAGGCGACCATCCTGGTCAGGGCGACGCGCACGGCCGATTCCTGGAACCCGAGCCGCACGGCCACGTCGACGATGCCCGCCGCCGTCGACTCCGCGGGGTGCGCACCGAGAAGGGCACTGAGCACGGCCGACCGCGCGGGGAGCTTCATCGGGCGTGCGGGCGCGGGCATGGTCGGAATGATATCCGCGCTGGCCTCCACGGCCGCAGGCGATCAGCAGCCCCGAACAGGCGTCACGTGGACGGCCGCGGGGAGGGGCCGGGGCGAACGAGTCGGCCTGTAAGCCGGATCCTGTGCCCTCCGCGTACGGAGGGCGACGACCATCCATCTGGGCACACCGTCACCGGGTACCTCGAGCGGTCCACCCGCGGACTCGGGCGAGCAGCCCTTCCGTGCATCGCTGCACTCCATCCGCGCAGCCGCACCGCGGGCGGTGCGGCCTTCGACCTTGCTCCGGGTGGGGTTTACCTAGCCGCCCCGGTCGCCCGGGGCGCTGGTGCGCTCTTACCGCACCGTTTCACCCTTACCGCGCCCGCAGGCGCGGCGGTCTGTTTTCTGTGGCACTGTCCCGCGGGTCACCCCGGGTTGCCGTTAACAACCACCCTGCTCTGTGGAGTCCGGACTTTCCTCGGACCGGGGCCCTGCCGCCTGATGGCGCCGGTTCCCCCGCCCGCGGCCGTCCGGCCGACTCGTTCGCCCTGGGGAGTCTAGTCCAGGTGCGAGGTGTCGTTCACCAGGTGCACCGACGTCGGCCCATCCGGGTAGAAGCGCACGTCCGACACCGAGGCCAGATCCAGGTGGAGCCGGAAGAGGAGCTCGTCGCCGGCATCCAGAGCGGCGCGGATCGCCATCTTGATGGGGGTGACGTGGCTGACCACCGCCACCACGCCGCCCGGGCTCTCCTCGACGATCCGGCGCAGGCCCCGCTCGACCCGGGCGCGGACCACGGCGAAGCTCTCGCCCCCGGGTGGAGGCACGGCGGTGTCCGACATCCAGCGTGCGTGCAGTTCGGGGTCCTGCTCGGCGGCCTCGGAGAAGGTCAGGCCCTCCCACTGCCCGAAGTCGGTCTCGATGAGGTCGTCCGCGACCACCAGTGGGACCCCCGCCGCCTCGGCGGCGCGCTCGGCCGTGCCCAGACACCTGCGCAGGGGGGACGAGACCACGGCGGACAGCTCCGGGATTCGCGCCAGGCGGTCGGCGGTCCGTTCGGCCTGCACGACCCCCAGGTCGGTGAGGTCGGGGTCGCCCTGGCCGGAATAGCGACGGTCCACCGAGAGCGGGGTCTGGCCGTGGCGGGCGAGCACGATCCGGGTGGGCCTCCCGGCGGCCCCCGTCCAGCCCGGACCGCCGCTCACGAGTTGTCCGTGCGGACCACGATCACGCCGCACTCCGGGCAGGTCAGGACCTCGTCGGCGGGAGCGGTCCGGAACGCGGACACCGTGGTGCGGTCGAGATCCATCGCGCACGCCGAGCACCGGCCGCCGTTGAGGATCGCCGCTCCCACGCCCGCCTCCGCGCCACTACGGGAATAGAGGTCGAGGAGATCGGGGGGCAGGTCCTCGGCCTGGCGGGCCCGTTCGGCGGTCGTGGCGGTCACGGAGTCCTCGAGTTCGGCGAGGGCGGTGTCGCGGACGGTGGTGGCCATGCCCAGCCGGGCGTCGAGGTCGGTGATGATCGCCCCGGAGTGGCGGACGTCGGCGACCACGGCCTCGTGGCGCTCGGTCAGTTCGGAGAGCTCGGCCACGAGATTCTCCTCGCGGCGGTGGAGCGACCCGAGCTCGTACTCGAGCTCGGTGGACTGCCGGTCGGACAACCCCCCGGCCGCCAGCAGGTCGGCGTCGTTCGCGCGGCGCCTGCGCACGGCGTCGAGATCCGAGCTCAGCTTGGCGATCGCCCGGTCCAGATCCTCCACGTGGATCCGGGCCCGCGCCGCGGACTCCACGGCCGCACGCCGCTCGGCCTCGAGCGTGTCCAGGACACCCTGTTCCGGGAGTGATCTCCGCCGGTGCGCGAGGGAGCCCAGGCGCAGGTCGAGCTCGGCGATGTCGACGAGTCGACGCTGGACGGTGGGATCGGCCTTCATGAGGGCCAAGACTACCGCCCGTCGCCCTCTGCCCCCGACGCCACCGTCCACGGGTCGGTGCGCAGGTCGCACACCGTCGCCGCCACCCCGACCCCCTCCTCCACCAGGGCCGCGGCCTGCGCACACCACGGGAACTCGAGCGCCCAGTGCGCGGCGTCCACCAGGGCCGGTCCGCCCTCCCTGAGGTGTTCGTCGACCACGTGGTGACGCAGGTCTCCGGTGAGGTACACATCCGCCCCCGCGGCCCGTGCCGCACCCAGCAGGGAATCGCCCGAACCCCCGCACAGCGCGACCCTCCTGATCTCCGTGTGCGGGTCACCGGCGGCACGGACCCCCCACCGTGTCCGCGGCAGCCGGGCACTCACGAGAGCGGTGAACTCCGCGAGCGACATCGGCTCCGCCAGGTCGCAGACGCGACCGAGACCGGTGTCCTCGGGGCCCGGGCCGGGCCCCGCGTGGTTGATCAACACGTCCATGGCGGGGACCTCGTACGGGTGCGCGGCCGTGACCGCCCGGCGGACCTCGGATCTCAGTTCGGGTGGCGCCACGAACTCGACCCGCGTCTCGGAGACCCGCTCCGGCTCGCCGATCACGCCGATCGTCGGGTCCGTACCGTCGCCGGGGCGGAAGCGACCGGTGCCCGGCACGGAGAACGAGCACTCGGTGTACCCGCTCATCCGGCCGGCCCCGGCGGCGAAGACCGCGTGGAGGAGGTCCTCGACGTCGTCGTCGGGAACCGTCACCACCCATCTGTCGACGGTGCCGTCACCGGTCGGGACGAGCGGCCTGCCGGGGCTCAGACCCAGCGTCTCGGCGAGCGCGTCGTTGACGCCGGGCCGCGCGGAGTCGGCGTTGGTGTGGGCGGCGTACAGGGCGCAGCCGCCCAGGACCAGACGGTGCAGCAGGCGGCCCTTGGGGGTGTCGGCGGCGATCGAGTGCACCCCCCGCAGCAGGGGCGGGTGGTGGACCAGGAGCAGATCGGCACCCAGGGCGAGCGCGTGGTCGACCACCGCGTCGGTGGCGTCGACGGCCACCACGACCGTCCCGACCTGTGCGGACGGGTCGCCCGCGACCAGACCGACACGATCCCAGGACTCGGCCAACCGCGGCGGGTACGCGTGCTCCAGCAGGTCGATCACGTCGGCCAGGGTGGGCCCACCGGTGGTCATCGTCGATCCCCTTCCCGCTCCGCCCGCCACGCGCGGACGAGTCCGTCCACCATCCTGCCGTCGCGCACCGCCAGGCGCAGGTGGGTGGCGTCGAGCCCGGGGAAGGTGTCCCCGCGGCGGGTCGCGATCCCCCGGCGCGCCAGACCCGCACGGAAGGCGACGGGATCCGCCCCGTCCGGGGTACGCACCAGGATGAACGGCGCGTCGGGGGGCACGACGACAGTGATCCCCGCGGCGGAGAGGGAGGCCACCATCGCCCGGCGTTCGGCCACCACCTGCGCACGTGCCGCCGCCAGCTCGCGGTCGGCCACGGAACCCAGGCAGGCCCGGATCGCTTCGAGTTGCAGCGTCCCGAGGGGCCAGTGCGGCCGGGCCGCGGCGAGCTCGGTCAGAACCGACGGATCCCCCACGGCGTAGCCCACCCGCAGTCCCGCGAGCGCCCACGTCTTGGTCAACGATCTCAGCACCACCAGGCCGGGCACCCCGGCGCCGGCCAGGGTGTGCCCGGCCTCGTCGGACACCACGTCGCAGAACGCCTCGTCCACGACCGTCACACGACCGAGGCGGCACAACGCCGCGACGGTCGCCCTGGGGTGGAGGACCGAGGTGGGGTTGGTGGGATTGCCGACGACGACGAGGTCGGCCTCGTCGGGCACGAGTGCCGGATCGAGACGGTACGGCGGGGGCAGGATCACCCTGTCGACCGCGACACCGGCCCGCCGCAGTTCGACCTCCGGCTCCGTGAACGAGGGGTGCAGCACGGCGGCGCGCAGGCCCCGGCGGGCCGCGTGGTCGGCGAGCAGGTGGAACCCCTCCGAGGCCCCGGCCAGCAACAGCACGCCCTCGGGCCCCACCCCGTGACGGGCGGCGACAGCGGCCACGGCC
>NZ_JAALEA010000243.1 GCF_014145145.1 Dietzia cercidiphylli | reverse complement strand
CGCCGTACGGGACGAGGCCTTCCGCGCACTCGCCGGGGATCCACGGGCCGGGGAACAGGCCGCGGACATCGCCTCCGCCCTCCCGGGCCACCTCGACCTGGGCGCGGTCCGCCAGTTCGCCGGGGGGTCCTCGGACGGGGCGGCGCGGGCCGTCGGTGGTGCGATCGACGCCGGCAGCGTCGGCGCCGCGATCGACGCGGGGATCAACGGGGACACCGAGGCGATCATCCAGCAGGTCGCCGACGCGATCGGACGGGCTGACTTCGGGTCGATCCAACAAGGCCCTGCCGCGCCCGCACCCGCACCCGGTCAGGGCGGCGGCAACTCGGGGACTCCGTCGAGTTCGGCCCAGGTGGAGACCGTCGTCAACCGGGCGCTGTCCCAGCTCGGCGTCCCCTACGCCTGGGGCGGTGGCGACGCCAGGGGACCGACGCGGGGCATCCGGGACGGCGGCGTCGCGGACAGCCACGGTGACTACAACAAGATCGGTTTCGACTGCTCCGGACTGATGATCTACGCGTTCGCCGGAATCGGTAAGGCACTGCCGCACTTCACCGGGTACCAGTACACCGCGGGCCCGCAGTACCCGGTGGCCACCCGTAAGCGTGGCGACATGCTCTTCTGGCCCGGCCACGTGGCGTTGTACCTCGGAGACGGCAGGATGGTTGAGGCCCCGCAGTCCGGTGACGTCGTCAAGATCTCGCCGGTCCGGATGGCCGGGATCTCACCCATGGTCGTCCGGTTGACCTGACGCAGTCGCGCCGACCCGCAGCACCGACCCACAGCGCCGGACCCACCGTGCCGGACCCACCGTGCCCGGCCCGACCACTGGTCGGGCCGGGCACCGCCGTACACCGGTACTGTCGTCCACAGTCCGTCCTGAGGGTCCGGCCCCAGGGCCACCGACCCCCCACCTCGCGAAGGAGCCCTCCGCGGTGAGCGATCCCCACACCGACCACTCGCCCGACCCGGGCTCACGTTCCGCGGTCTCCGCGTCCTCCGCGGCCTCGGACGCCAGGCTGCTGGAGCAGGCGGTGTACGAGGTCAAGAAGGTCGTGGTGGGCCAGGACCGGCTCATCGAGATGATCCTGGTGGGTCTGCTCTCGCGCGGTCACATCCTCCTCGAGGGCGTGCCGGGTGTCGCCAAGACGCTCACCGTGGAGACGTTCGCCACCGTCGTGGGGGGCAGCTTCCGTCGCCTCCAGTTCACCCCGGACCTGGTTCCGGCGGACATCGTCGGGACCCGGATCTACCGGCAGGGCCGCGAGGAGTTCGAGGTCGAACTCGGTCCCATCCTCGCGAACTTCGTGCTGGCCGACGAGATCAACCGCGCGCCGGCCAAGGTCCAGTCGGCGCTGCTCGAGGTGATGGCGGAGGGGCACGTCTCGATCGGCGGCCAGACCTTCCCGATGCCGACACCGTTCCTGGTGATGGCCACCCAGAACCCCATCGAGAGCGAGGGCGTGTACCAGCTCCCGGAGGCCCAGCGGGACCGGTTCCTGTTCAAGCTCGTCGTGGACTACCCGAGCCCCGAGGAGGAGCGGGAGATCGTCTACCGGATGGGGACACGTCCGCCGGAGCCGTCCCGCGTCCTCGGGGTCGACGCGTTGATCCGGCTGCAGGACGCGGTCCGCGAGGTCTTCGTCCACCACGCGCTGGTCGACTACGTGGTCAGGGTCACCGTCGCCACCCGCGAACCCGAGAGGCACGGCCTCGAGGACGTGGCCAGGTGGCTCGCGTACGGCGCGTCCCCCCGGGCCACCCTGGGTGCCGTCACCGCGGCCCGCGCGCTGGCCCTGGTCCGCGGTCGCGACTACGTGGTGCCCCAGGACGTCGTCGACGTGCTCCCCGCCGTGCTCCGCCACCGACTCGTCCTCACCTACGACGCGTTGGCGGACGAGATCACCGCGGACACCGTCGTGCGCCGCGTTCTCGAGGCCGTCCCGCTCCCACAGATCAGCGCGGTTCCCGCACAGCCCGGCCCGCCGTCCTCGCGGTGACCCACGCGGACGAGGGGACCCGCGACGACCCGGCCGCGGCGGCGTCCCGCGCCGCCCTGACGCAGCTGGAACTCCTCGTCACCCGCCGTCTGGACGGGGTGCTCAACGGCGACCACCGGGGTCTGCTGCCCGGGCCCGGAACCGAACCCGGCGAGGCCCGCGCCTACGAACCCGGTGACGACGTCCGGACCATGGACTGGTCCGTGACGGCGAGGACCACCGTGCCGCACATCCGCCAGACCATCGCCGACCGGGAACTGGAGACCTGGATCGTGGTGGACCTGACGCCCAGCCTCGACGTCGAGGGTCGGTACGGCGCCAAGCGTCGCCTCGTGGAGGCGGCCGCGGCCACCGTCGGGTTCCTGTCCGCCGGGGGTGGCAGTCGTGTCGGCATGGTCCTCACCGGCGCCGGGCGGCCCCGGGTCCTCCGGGCCACGAGCGGGCGCGACCACGTCAGGCGGCTCCTCGAGGAGGTCACCCGCGCCCCGGCCCGGGTCTCACCCGGTGGGACCCTCGACGACGCACTCCGCGCCGTCCGGAACGCCGCCCGACGGCACGGACTCGTGGTGGTGATCTCGGACTTCCTCGCCGACGTCGACTGGGAACGGTCCCTGCGCGTCCTGGGGGCCCGGCACGAGTTCCTCGCCGTGCACACGGCCGACCCCCTCGACATCGCCCTCCCCGCGGTGGGCGCCGCACTGCTCCAGGACCCGGCCACCGGCGAGGTGCTCGAACTGGACGTCGACGACGCCCTCGCCGCCGACTACCGCCGGGCCGCGGACTCTCATCGCGCGGAGGTCCACGCCGCCCTACGCCGCTGTGGCGCCCCGGTCCTCGCCCTGCGGACCGACCGGGACTGGATCAGGGACGTGATCGACTTCGTCGGCGCACGCCGCCAGGGTGGCCTGCCCACCGGGGAGAACCTCGTCAGGGACCTGCCCGACGACCATCCGACACCGGGAGGAACGCACCGATGAGCCTGTCGGAGTTCCAGCACCCACTGTGGCTGGTCCTGGTGGTCGTGCCACTGGCCCTCGCGATCGGATACGTGATCGCGCTGCGATCCAAGAGGCGCAGGACCGTGCGCTTCGGCAACTTCGGCGTCCTGCGGACCGTCGACCGTGGCGGTCGACGCTGGTTCACCCACGTCCCCGCGGTGCTGCTCATCCTGTCGCTGCTCGCCCTGGTGGTGGCGCTGGCCGGGCCGCAGAAGGAACAGAAGGTGCCGCGGAACCGCGCGACGGTCATGCTCGTCGTCGACGTGTCACTGTCCATGGAGTCCACGGACGTAGCGCCCTCCCGCCTGGAGGCCGCGCAGCAGGCCGCCACCACGTTCGCCAACAACCTCACCCCGGGCGTCAACCTGGGACTGGTCTCCTACGCCGGAACGGCCTCGATGCTCGTGGCACCCACCACCGATCGGGGACCCGTGGTCCGCGCCGTCGAGCGACTCCGGCTGGACGAGAGGACCGCGACCGGCGAGGCGATCTACACCGCCACCCAGGCCGTCACGACGTTCACCGAGAGCCTCGGTGGCACCGACCAGGCGCCGCCGGCCCGCATCGTGCTGCTCTCCGACGGCAAGGAGACCGTCCCCGCCGACCCGACCGAGGAGCGCGGGGCCTTCACCGCCGCCGAGCGCGCCGAGGAGGCCGGCATCCCGATCTCGACCATCTCCTTCGGCACCCTCTACGGGACAGTGGACATCCAGGGTCGCCCGCAGCCCGTCCCCGTCGACGACGCCTCGCTGCGCACCATCGCCGAGATCTCGGGGGGTGACTTCTTCACCGCCTCCAGCCTCGAGGAGCTCGACTCCGTCTACCGCACCCTCGAGGAACAGATCGGGTTCGAGTGGAAGAAGGCCGACGCCTCGCGGCCGTGGCTCGTGATCGGGTCCCTGCTGGCGATGCTCGCCGCGGCCGGATCCCTGGTGGCACACCGCCGCATCCCGTGACGGGTCCGCGCACCCCCACAGGGTCACCCGTGACGGTTCGATAGGTTGGTGCACATGGTTCCCGACAGCACGCCCACCCCCACCCCCCGGACGGTCCTGGTGACCGGGGGCAACCGCGGCATCGGACGCGCCGTGGCCGAACGACTCGCCGCCGACGGCCACCGGGTGGCGGTGACCCATCGAGGGTCCGGTGCGCCCGACGGTCTATTCGGAGTCCGGTGTGACGTCACCGACCCCGACTCCGTCGACGCGGCGTTCACCGCGGTCGAGGCCGAGTTCGGCCCGGTCGAGGTGGTGGTGTCCAACGCCGGGATCACCGACGACACCCTCCTGATGCGGATGAAGGACGAGCAGTTCACCCGGGTCGTCGAGGCGAACCTGTCCGGCGCGTTCCGGGTGGCCAGAAGGGCCTCCCGGGGGATGCTGCGCGCCAGGTTCGGCCGACTCATCTTCATCGGATCGGTGGTCGCCCAGTCGGGCACCGCGGGCCAGGTCAACTACGCCTCGTCGAAGGCCGGCCTCATCGGGATGGCCCGCTCACTGACCCGGGAACTCGGCTCGCGCAACATCACGGCCAACGTCGTGGCCCCCGGGTTCATCGACACCGACATGACCGCCGGGCTGGACGACAAGACGCAGGCCCTCGCCGTGGCGGCCATCCCGCTCGGCCGGAAGGGCAGCGCCGACGACGTGGCGGGGGCCGTCAGCTTCCTCGCGGGGGACGACGCCGGATACATCTCGGGTGCCGTCCTGCCCGTCGACGGCGGAATGGGAATGGGGCACTGATCATGACCGACCACACCCGCACCGGGATCCTCTCGGGCAAGACCATCCTCGTCACCGGGGTGATCACCGACGCCTCGATCGCCTTCCACATCGCCAAGCACTGCCAACTCCACGGCGCCACCGTCATCCTCACCGCGTTCGGCCGGCCGTCGCTGGTGCGGGCGATCTCGAAGCGCCTGCCCGACAGGCCCGCGGTGATCGAACTGGACGTGCAGAGCGAGGAGGACCTCGCCGCACTCGAGGGCAGGGTACGAGAACACGCCGATTCGCTCGACGGGGTGGTCCACTCGATCGGGTTCGCGCCGCCCAGCTGCCTCGGCGACCCGTTCCTCGACGCACCGTGGAAGGACGTCTCGGTCGCCGTGGAGGTCTCCGCCTATTCGTACGCATCACTCGCCCGGGCGGTGCGCCCGTTGCTCAACCCCGGCGCGTCGATCATCGGACTGGACTTCGACCCGCGGTTCTCCATGCCGTTCTACAACTGGATGTCCGTGGCCAAGAACGCCCTGGAGGCGGTCAACCGCTACGTGGCCCGCGAACTCGGGCCGGAGGGCGTGCGGTCGAATCTCATCGCGGCCGGTCCCGTCAAGACCCTCGCGGCCAAGGCCATCGCCGGCGACGCGCTCGGACCCGGCGGAGAACTGGACCAGATGCAGGACGAATGGGCCGAGCGCGCCCCCCTGGGGTGGGACGTGAACGACCCGACCGCGGTGGCGACCACCGCGGTGGCGCTGCTCTCGGACCTCATGTCCGCCACCACGGGAACAGTGATCTATGCAGACGGTGGAGCCGGTACCGTCTCGTTCAGCGGACAGGAGAACTCCAGATGACCGATGGTGTGCTCGAGATGACCGGGCCCGTGGACGCCCTCCTCGTCCTGTCCTTCGGGGGGCCCGAGGGACAGGAGGACGTGATCCCCTTCCTGGAGAACGTCACCCGCGGGCGCGGGATCCCGGCGGAGCGACTCGAGGAGGTCGCCACACACTATCGACAGCTGGGCGGCCGCAGCCCGATCAACGACCTCAACCGCGAGATCATCACCCACGTCGAGGAGGAGTTGGCCCGCAGCGGCAGGGACCTGCCGGTGTACTTCGGGAACCGCAACTGGACCCCGATGATCGAGGAGACGGTCCGGCAGATGACCGCGGACGGCATCCGGACGGCGGCGGTGTTCGCCACCTCAGCATGGGGCGGCTACTCCGGTTGTGCGCAATATCAGGAGGACATCGCCCGCGCGCGCGAGCAGGTCCCCGGTGCGCCCTCGATGGTCCGCCTGCGGCAGTTCTACGACCACCCCCTGTTCATCGAGCGGTTCGCGGCCGACCTGCGCACCGCAGTGGACTCGGCGGCGCCGGGCGCCCGCGTCATCTTCACCGCGCACTCGGTTCCCGAGGCGGCGGACGCCGTCGCGGGGCCCCCCACGCTCGGAGGTCGTCTCTACAGCCGTCAGGTCGCCGAGGCGTCGCGGCTGGTGGCCCGGGCCGCCGGGGTCGCCGAGCACGACCTGGTCTGGCAGTCCCGTTCCGGACCCCCGAGCGTGCCGTGGCTCGAGCCCGACGTGGTGGATCATGTCCGCGAACTGGCGGGAAGCAGCGGCGTCCGCGACGTCGTGATCGTCCCGATCGGGTTCATCTCCGATCACGTCGAGGTGATCTGGGACCTGGACACCGAGCTGGTGGACGAGGTGCGCGAACTCGGCGTGACGGTCACCCGCACGGCGACCCCCGGACCGAGTCCGGAGTTCGCCCGGATGGTGCTGCAGCTGCTCGACGAGGTCGAGTCGGGGGTGCAGGGCGACAGACTCGGCGACGTGCCCGCACTGGGCTGCAACCGCGATGGCGCCCGCTGCGCGGTGGGGTGCTGCTCGCGGTAGACCACACCAGGACCACCGTCCCCCGGTCGCGCCTCAGGCGCCGCGCGAGGCCGCGTCCCCCGCGGCGGCGACCG
>NZ_JAALEA010000242.1 GCF_014145145.1 Dietzia cercidiphylli | reverse complement strand
GCCGGCGCGGGTGCGGGGACGGCGGGGGCGCAGAGCCTCGACCCCGGATCCCTGGTGCCGAGCGTCGCACCGGGCAGCCTGCTCGGGGTCCCGTCGCTGAGCGTCGCCGCCCTCACGCAGTTGGGCGCCCCCATCCCGCTGACGTCCGTGCTCGGTTCGGTCGCCGCCGCCGGGTCCGGTGACTTCCCCCGCCCGGGCAGCTCCCAATCGCCCTCGGGGCCCGTCTCCACGCGCGACGGTTCGATCACGCAGACGACGGTGCGCCACATCGCCCCGCTGTTCCCGGGCTCGTTGAACCCCGTCGACCGCCGGGCGGAGGTCTGGACCGTCACATCGGCATCGATGCAGCGGACCGTCCGGGTCGAGGTGTACCGGGCGCCGGACGGCGTGGACGCCCCCAACGTGTATTTTCTCGACGGCGTGGGAAGCGAATCCCCGTCGGGGTGGAGCACCGGGATGGGCTGGGGGGACCCGGCCCTGCGCGACCGCGCGGTCAACGTGATCGCGCCGACGGGTGCTCCGGCCTCCATGTGGTCGGACTGGCAGGCCGACGACCCGGTCCTGGGGCCGAACATGTGGGAGACCTTCCTCATCGACGAGCTCCCGCCCCTCCTGGATCAGGGTCTGACCGGTTCGGCCGCTCCGCTCGCGCACAACGGCAGCTGGGGGGTGATGGGCCTGTCGATGGGTGCTTCCGCGGCCGTTCACCTGGCCAACACCAACCCGGGGATGTTCGACGCGGTCGCCGGGATCAGCGGCGCCTACTCCACGACCGACGAGCTGGGTTACCAGTACGCGCGGTTGACCGTGGCCGCGCGGAACGGCGACGCCACGAAAATGTGGGGCCCGCGGGGGTCCCAGGCGTGGCGGGACCACGACACCGTGGCCGACCCGTCCGGACTCGCCGGCAAGACCGTGTACCTCAGTGCCGCCACGGGCCGGGTGGGCTCGGCCGAGCTGGGGCACTTCGGCAGCAACGAGATGATCCTCGTGGACGGGCACGTCCTCGAGAAGGGCTCCTACGAGAGCACCAGGAAGCTCGAGTCCGCCCTGGCCGGAGTCGCGGGGGTCGACCTGCGGATGAACTACATGCCGACCGGCATCCACAACTGGCCCGTCTTCGTGACCCAGATGCTGCCGGGGATGGACCACATCCTGTCGGGTCTTGCGCCGGCGGCCCCGAGCCTCCGGCCGGCGTCCGGGGGAGTGGATCCCGGTTCCGCCGGCTCGGCGGGGTCGCTGGGGTCAACCGGATCGGCCGGCTCCCTCGGCGGCTGAGGGCGATTTGGGGCTCGGGCGCCGGGACCCCTACACTGGAACAGTTGCCCGTGGTAGCCGCGTCGCGAGACCGGTGCGGGTGACGTGGCCGCGTGTGTCGGGTCGGAATCCGGCACACATCTGAACAAGCCTGGTCAGGAGAACCATGATCCAGCAGGAGTCGCGACTCAAGATCGCCGACAACACGGGTGCCAAGGAGATTCTCTGCATCCGCGTTCTCGGCGGATCCAAGCGTCGCTACGCAGGCGTGGGCGACATCATCGTCGCCACCGTCAAGGACGCCATCCCCGGTGGCAACGTCAAGAAGGGTGAGGTCGTCAAGGCCGTCATCGTGCGCACCGCCAAGGAGCGCCGTCGCCCGGACGGCTCGTACATCAAGTTCGACGAGAACGCCGCCGTCATCATCAAGAACGACAACGACCCGCGTGGTACCCGTATCTTCGGGCCCGTCGGTCGCGAACTGCGCGACAAGAAGTTCATGCGCATCGTCTCGCTGGCTCCGGAGGTGCTCTGACATGAAGGTCCACAAGGGCGACACGGTGCTCGTCATCGCCGGCAAGGACAAGGGCGCCAAGGGCAAGGTCATCCAGGCCTTCCCCGCGCAGGAGAAGGTCCTCGTCGAGGGCGTGAACCGCATCAAGAAGCACACCGCCAACTCGGCTGCCGAGCGTGGCGCCTCCTCCGGTGGCATCGTCACGCAGGAGGCCCCGATCCACGTGTCCAACGTGATGGTCGTGGACGCGGACGGCGCCCCGTCGCGCGTCGGAATCCGCACCGACGAGAACGGTAAGCGCGTCCGGGTCTCGCGCAAGACCGGGAAGGACCTGTGACCATGACCGAAACCGCACTTCCCACCGGGTACACGCCGCGTCTCAAGGCGCGGTACAGCGCCGAGATCAAGCCGGCCCTGAACGAGACGTTCGAGTACGCGAACGTCATGCAGATCCCGGGCGTCGTCAAGGTCGTCGTCAACATGGGTGTCGGTGACGCCGCCCGTGACGCCAAGCTGATCAACGGCGCCATCACCGACCTCACGCTGATCACCGGCCAGAAGCCGCAGATCCGCCGGGCCCGCAAGTCCATCGCGCAGTTCAAGCTCCGCGAGGGGATGCCGATCGGCGCGCGTGTGACGCTGCGCGGTGACCGCATGTGGGAGTTCCTCGATCGTCTGACGACGATCGCCCTCCCTCGAATCCGCGACTTCCGCGGCCTCTCGGGCAAGCAGTTCGACGGTCACGGCAACTACACCTTCGGGCTCAACGAGCAGACCATGTTCTATGAGATCGACGTGGACAAGGTCGACCGCCCCCGCGGCATGGACATCACGGTCGTCACGACCGCGACGAACGACGAAGAGGGTCGGGCGCTGCTCAAGCACCTCGGCTTCCCCTTCAAGGAGGACTGACCTCACGGGTCAGGGCCGGACCGGCCGTCCGCGCCGGGGCACCGCATCAGCGGGTCCCCGGCGACGGGCAGACGGCCCAGCCGTCGGGTCGCGGGTGGCGAGAAGAGCGTCACGCGCGGCGGGTCCCCCGCAGATCGTCAGACGATCGGCGGGCCCCACACAACAGAACATTCGAACTCTTCGTGATAGGCCCACGACGGACACGGCCGGCCCACAGGTCGACCGCACCCGTGCTGCATGGGAACCGTGACGAGAAAGGAACATGGTAAATCCATGTCGATGACCGACCCCATCGCGGACATGTTGACGCGTGTGCGTAACGCCAACTCGGCGTACCACGACACCGTCTCCATGCCGCATTCCAAGATCAAGGGCAACATCGCGGCGATCCTCAAGCAAGAGGGTTACATCACCGACTACGCCGTCGAGGACGCCGAGGTGGGCAAGAAGCTCACCATCGACCTCAAGTACGGCCCGTCGCGCCAGCGCAGCCTGCAGGGCATCAAGCGAGTCTCCAAGCCGGGTCTCCGCGTGTACGCCAAGTCCACCGGCCTGCCCAAGGTCCTCGGCGGACTGGGTATCGCGATCATCTCGACCTCCCAGGGTCTGCTCACGGACCGTCAGGCGAACTACAAGAAGGTGGGCGGGGAAGTCCTCGCCTACGTCTGGTAAGGGGGCGAGAAATGTCACGAATCGGCAAGGCTCCGATCACCGTTCCGTCCGGCGTCGACATCAAGGTCGACGGCCAGACCATCACCGTCAAGGGTCCCAAGGGTGAGCTCACCCAGGATCTCCCCGCACCGATCACGGTGTCGGTCGAGGAGGGCACCATCACGGTGAACCGTCCCGACGACCACCGGGACAACCGGTCGCTGCACGGCCTCTCCCGCTCCCTGGTCAACAACATGGTCGTGGGCGTCACCGAGGGTTACGTGCAGAAGATGGAGATCTTCGGCGTGGGTTACCGCGTCGTCGCCAAGGGCACGGACCTCGAGTTCGCCCTCGGCTACTCGCACCCCGTGCCGATCGCGGCACCCGACGGCATCACGTTCGCCGTCGAGGGCGCCACGAAGTTCTCGATCTCCGGGATCGACAAGCAGCAGGTGGGCCAGATCGCCGCCAACATCAAGCGGCTGCGGAAGCACGACCCGTACAAGGGCAAGGGCATCCGTTACGAGGGCGAGCAGGTCCGTCGCAAGGTCGGAAAGACGGGTAAGTGACCATGAGCAGCACAAAGAAGCGTTCCCCGCTGGGTACCGACGTCTCGACAGCACGTCGTGTCGGCCGTACCCGGCGCCACTACCGCCTCCGCAAGAAGGTCGCCGGTACCCCCGAGCGTCCGCGGTTGGTCGTCAACCGGTCCTCGCGCCACATCCACGCCCAGATCATCGACGACCTGGCCGGCCGCACGCTGGCCGCCGCGTCGACGATCGAGGCCGATGTCCGCACTCTCGAGGGCGACAAGAAGGACCGCAGCGCGAAGGTCGGCCAGCTCCTGGCCGAGCGCGCCAAGGCCGCCGGCATCGATGCCGTCGTGTTCGACCGTGGTGGCAACAAGTACCACGGCCGGATCGCGTCCCTGGCCGACGCCGCCCGCGAGGGTGGGCTGGAGTTCTGATGACCAAGACCACTGCACTGACCCTTAACGGAAGGACCGTCTGATGCCGGGACGTCAGCGTCGTGACGGCGGAAGCACCGGGCCCGCCGCGGACAACAAGACCACCACCAACGACAACGCCCAGGGCGGCCGCAGCGGCGGCGGCGGCGGGGGCCGTGGCCGTGGCGGAAACGATCGTCGCGGTGGCCGCGACGACGAGAAGTCACAGTTCATCGAGCGTGTCGTCACCATCAACCGCGTCTCCAAGGTCGTCAAGGGCGGTCGGCGATTCAGCTTCACCGCCCTCGTGATCCTGGGTGACGGCAACGGCATGGTCGGCGTCGGCTACGGCAAGGCCAAGGAGGTGCCGGCGGCGATCCAGAAGGGGTCGGAGGAGGCCCGGAAGAACTTCTTCCGCGTCCCGCTCATCGGCTCCACCATCCCGCACCCGATCCAGGGTGAGGCGGCCGCGGGCGTCGTCATGCTCCGTCCGGCCTCGCCGGGTACCGGTGTGATCGCGGGCGGCGCGGCGCGTGCCGTGCTCGAGTGCGCCGGCGTGCACGACATCCTGTGCAAGTCGCTGGGGTCGGACAACGCCATCAACGTCGTCCACGCCACGGTGACCGCGCTCAAGGGTCTCCATCGTCCCGAGGAGGTCGCGGCCCGCCGTGGTCTGCCCATCGAGGACGTCGCACCCGCGGGCATGCTCCGCGCACGTGCCGGACAGGGGGCGTAGATCATGGCCAACCTCAAGATCACCCAGGTCCGCGGCACTGTCGGGACCAAGCAGAACCAGAAGGACTCCCTGCGGACGTTGGGACTCAAGGGCATCCGGAAGACGGTCGTCCGTGAGGACAACGCTCAGACCCGGGGTCTCATCAACGTCGTGAACCACCTCGTCGTGGTCGAAGAGACGGAGTGAGCATGACCATCAAGTTGCATCACCTGCGCCCGGCACCCGGCGCCCACACCGACAAGATCCGCGTGGGTCGCGGTGAGGGCGGCAAGCGGGGCAAGACCGCCGGTCGCGGTACCAAGGGAACCAAGGCACGCAAGAACGTCCCCGCGGCGTTCGAGGGTGGCCAGATGCCGATCCACATGCGTCTTCCGAAGCTCAAGGGCTTCAAGAACCGCAACAAGGTCGTCTTCCAGGTCGTCAACGTGTCCGACATCCAGCGGTTGTTCCCCTCCGGTGGGCAGGTCGGCGTCGCCGAGCTCGTCGCCGCGGGGGCCGTCCGCAAGAACCAGCCGGTCAAGGTCCTGGGCGACGGGGACATCTCCGTGGCCGTGACCGTGGCCGTCGACAAGGTGTCCGCGTCGGCCAAGACCAAGATCGAGGCCGCCGGCGGAAGCGTGTCGGAGGCCGGGGCCTGAGTCCCCGACCGGCCCCCGACGGGGCCGGATGACGGGTGCAGGGGTCGGGTCCGAGAGTCTCGGATCCGGCCCCTGCGCTCATCTTGATACAGTTTTTCTTGTTGTGCGTTCGGGGTGCGGCACCACTGCCGTCGGTCTGACCCTCCCGGCGCATCTGCATTCGACGAAGGCGGCGGCTACGGGCCGTCCATGACCAGGAGGACATGTGCTCTCCGCACTCGCGTCCGCGATCAAGGACACGGATCTGAGGAAGAAGATCTTCTTCACCCTCGGGATCATCATCCTCTACCGCATCGGCGCGCAGATCCCGTCGCCCGGTGTCGACTACCCCAAGCTCCGGGGACTCCTCGACACCGCGATGACCGGGGACAACGCGCAGTTGTACTCCCTGGTCAACCTGTTCTCCGGCGGCGCACTCCTGCAGTTGTCCGTGTTCGCGATCGGCATCATGCCGTACATCACGGCGAGCATCATCGTGCAGCTGCTCACCGTGGTGATCCCCTACTTCGAGCAACTCAAGAAGGAGGGGCAGTCCGGTCAGGCCAAGATGACGCAGTACACGCGTTATCTCACCATCGCGCTCGCGGTGCTGCAGTCCGCCGGCATCGTGGCGCTCGCCGACCGGGGTCAGCTGCTCGGCAACGGCGAGTCCGTCCTCATGGACGGCGACATCCTCACCCTGGCCACCATCGTCATCGTGATGACCGCCGGCGCAGCCCTCGTCATGTGGTTCGGTGAGCTCATCACGGACCGCGGGGTCGGCAACGGCATGTCGCTGCTGATCTTCGCCGGCATCGCCTCGCGGATCCCCGCCGAGGGCGTCAACATCTACCAGAACTCCTCGACGCTGAAGTTCGCCGCGGTCATGTTCGCGGTGGTGCTGATCGTGGTCGCCGTCGTGTTCGTCGAGCAGGGCCAGCGCCGCATCCCGGTCCAGTACGCCAAGCGCATGGTCGGCCGTCGTCAGTACGGCGGCACGTCGACCTACCTGCCGCTCAAGGTCAACCAGGCCGGCGTCATCCCCGTGATCTTCGCGTCGTCCATGATGTACGTGCCGATCCTCATCACCCAGCTGATCCAGGGACCCGAGCCCGCCGCGGACGGGTTCTGGCAGCGGTACGTCATGCAGTACCTGCAGAACCCCTCGAGCTGGGGTTACATCCTGCTGTACTTCGCCCTGATCATCTTCTTCGCGTACTTCTACGTGGCCATCCAGTTCGATCCGATGGAGCAGGCCGAGAACATGAAGAAGTACGGCGGCTTCATCCCCGGCATCCGCCCGGGTCGCCCGACGGCCGAGTACCTCGGGTACGTGCTCAACCGCATCCTGTTGTTCGGTTCCCTGTACCTCGGGTTGATCGCGGTGCTGCCCAACGTCTTCCTCGACATGGGTAGCGGGGGTGGAGACATGCAGAACATGCCGTTCGGTGGCACCGCTGTGCTCATCATGGTGTCGGTGGGTCTCGACACCGTGAAGCAGATCGAGGCTCAGCTCATGCAGCGCAACTACGAGGGCTTCCTCAAGTAGTCGCCCGCACCCCCGAGCACATCACACCGAAAGAAAGGCTGGTCCTCACCATGCGTCTCGTCCTCCTCGGCCCCCCCGGCGCCGGTAAGGGAACCCAGGCGGCCCTGCTGTCGGAGAAGCTCGGGATCCCGCACATCTCCACGGGTGACCTCTTCCGGGCCAACATCTCCCAGGGGACGGACCTCGGCAAGGAGGCCAAGTCCTACATCGACGCCGGGAACCTCGTTCCCGCGGACGTCACCAACCGGATGGTCGAGGCGCGTATCGGTGAGCCCGACGCGACCGAGGGGTTCCTGCTCGACGGCTACCCCCGCAGTGTCGAGCAGGCCGACGCGCTCAAGGGCATGCTCGCCGAGGCGGGTCTCGAGCTCGACGCCGTGATCGAGTTCAAGGTCGACGAGGACACCGTGGTCGCGCGGATGCTCGCCCGCGGTCGTGAGGACGACACGGAGGACGTGATCCGCAACCGCATGGCCGTCTACCGGTCCGAGACGGCACCCCTCCTCGAGTACTACGGCGACGATGTCACGACCGTCGACGCCGTGGGCGAGGTCGACGAGATCAACGCACGGGCCCTCGCCGCGCTGGATCGCTGAGCAGTCGTGTTCGGTCGGTCGCGCACGAGCGTGGTGACAGCGCGCACTCCCGGCGAGCTGGACGCGATGGAGGAGGCCGGCCGGATCGTCGGTCGTGCGCTCGTCGCCGCACGCGAGGCGGCGGTTCCGGGCGCGACCACCGCGGATCTCGACTCGCTGGTCGACCAGCTGATCCGGGACGCCGGTGCGGTCCCGTCCTTCAAGGGGTACGAGGGGTTCCCCGGGTCGATCTGCTCGTCCGTCAACGAGGTGGTCGTCCACGGGATCCCGGGACCCACCACCGTCCTGCAGGAGGGCGACCTGGTCTCGGTCGACTGCGGCGCGGTGCTGGACGGGTGGCACGGCGACTCCGCGTGGACCTTCGGCGTGGGCGAGTTGGACCCTCAGGTGGCCCTTCTCAACCAGGCGACGCGGGAGGTGCTCGCGGAGGGCATCCTCGCCATGACTCCCGGTAGCCGCCTGACGGACGTCTCGCACGCCCTGGAGACCGCCACGCGTCGCGCGGAGCAGCGTCTCGGCGTCACCCTCGGGATAGTCGACGGGTTCGGCGGGCACGGCATCGGTCGTGAGATGCACGAGTGGCCGTTCCTCGCCAACGAGGGCAAGCCGGGCAAGGGGCCGCGGCTCCAGGAGGGGTCCGTCCTGGCCGTCGAGCCCATGCTCGTCCTGGGTGGCGAGACCGACACCCGCACCCTGACCGACGACTGGACGGTCGTCACGGTGGACGGGTCGCCGTCGTCACACTGGGAGCACACGGTCGCCGTCACCGCCGACGGCCCCCGTGTGCTCACCGTTCGGCCCACGGACTGAGCGCGGTCGCGGGGGACCGGTGCCGGGCCCTCCGGGCCTCAGGTTAGAGTGTTCCCACTGTTGACCACCGGCCTGAAAGGTCAGGGCATGCTCGTTCACCCCCACGTGCGCCGAACCACGATCACACCGACGCGCACGGCTGTGGCGGCTGTCCTCACGATGGTGGTGATCCTGGCCCAGATGGCGGGACCGACCCCGTCCGCGGCCGCGCAGTCGCTGATGGAGGGCGGACAGGGGTCCCTGATGGAGGACCCCCAGCCGGCGCCGTTCTATCACGCGGACCCCGCGGTGCTCGCGGCCGCGGGTCTCGGACAGGTGATCAACACCCGGCTCGTGACCATGCCCGCGTTCCTCGGGTACGAGGTGACGGAGATCGCGTACCGGTCGACCGACACCCGGGATCGTCCGATCCTCGCGACCGCGACGGTGGTCCGGCCGCCCCACGCGCGCCCGAACGGCCCCGTCCTGAGCTACCAGCACTACCTGAACGCACTGGGGCAGAGCTGCGCCCCCACCGAGACCCTGGTCAACCCGACCCTCGAGACGGTGCAGGACAACGCGATGGCGTTCCTGCGGGTCCGGCTGGACCAGGGCTGGACGGTGCTCATCCCCGATCATCTCGGTCCCAAGGTCGCCTACCCCGGGGGACAGCTGTCCGCGCGGATCGTGCTGGACGGGATGCGGGCCGTACGCGACGACCCCCGGTTCGACGCGCGGCACAGCCGGTTCGGGGCGCTGGGGTACTCGGGTGGCGGGATTGCCAGTGCCTGGGTGTCGCTCATGCACGACGACTACGCACCGGACGTCAACCTGGTGGGGGTCGCCCAGGGCGGCATCCCGACGGACATGACGACGATGGCGCGGATGATCGGCAACTGGCCGCACCCCGCGTTCGGGTTGGCCTTCGCCGCCGCCGTGGGGATGGCGCGGGAGTACCCGGAGGACATCCGTCTCGAGGAGAAGCTCACCCCCGAGGGCTGGGCGCTGTTCGAGCGGATGAAGGGCAGGTGCACGGCCTCGCTGCTGGTGTACGGCGCGTTCCGGTCCGTGCCCATGGTCCTCGAGGGGGGAGACCTGCTCGCGGAGGAGGGCCTGATGCGGGCCTTCGCGGAGAACAGCGTGCGCCTGACACCGGACGTCCCCCGGGTGCCGGTGTTCATGTGGCATTCCCGCACCGACCCGCTGGTGCCGTTCTGGGACGCGGAGGAGACCGCCACGCGTTACTGCCGCGAGGGGACCCCGCTCACGTGGGAGCCGGGGTTGGCGCCCGAGCATCTCCTCGGCGCGGTGGAGAAGTTGCCGGCCGCGATGAACTGGCTGCAGCAGCGCTTCGACGGCGTGCCGGCAGGACGCGCCTGCTACGGGTGAGCGCCGATTGGCACTAGAACGACCACTGACGTAGGCTTATACGTCGGTGTGCCCACCAGTGCACCAGAATCCGGTAGACGACATCCGGGGAATCGTGGAGGACCGTAACCAGCATGGCAAAGAAAGACGGAGCCATCGAGGTCGAGGGCCGAGTTGTCGAGCCGTTGCCGAACGCAATGTTCCGCGTCGAGCTCGAGAACGGACACAAGGTCCTCGCGCACATCAGTGGGAAGATGCGGCAGCACTACATCCGCATTCTCCCCGAGGACCGGGTGGTCGTCGAGCTGTCACCGTACGACCTCACCCGCGGTCGGATCGTCTACCGCTACAAGTAAAGCGCTCAACTCCCTGAACCAGCCGCCTCTGAAGTACCTGGTCGAGGCGGGTACCACACCCCTGGATGCGGAGGCCAGGGCCCCGGACGGATGCTCATCGTGAGATGACCATGCGGCATCGGGGACGGTCGGGGAGCAGACCTACCGCACGACGAAAGAGAAACGCCACATGGCACGTCTTGCCGGCGTTGATCTCCCACGTGACAAGCGTATGGAGATCGCGCTCACCTACATTTTCGGCATCGGTCGCACGCGGGCCGTCGAGATCCTCGAGCGGACCGGGGTCAGCCCGGACCTGCGCACCAAGGACCTCACCGACGAGCAGCTGACCGTCCTTCGTGACGACATCGAAGGCAACTACAAGGTCGAGGGTGACCTCCGCCGTGAGATCCAGGGCGATATCCGCCGGAAGATCGAGATCGGCAGTTACCAGGGCATCCGCCACCGCCGGGGTCTCCCCGTCCGCGGTCAGCGGACCAAGACCAACGCCCGCTCCCGCAAGGGCCCGAAGAAGACCGTCGCCGGAAAGAAGAAGTAATGCCCCCCAAGTCACGCGCTGCGGGCCCCAAGAAGACGGGCCGTCGCAGGGAGAAGAAGAACGTCGCTCACGGCCAGGCCCACATCAAGAGCACGTTCAACAACACGATCGTCTCGATCACGGATCCGTCCGGCGCCGTTCTGGCCTGGGCGTCCTCGGGCCACGTCGGTTTCAAGGGCTCGCGCAAGTCGACGCCCTTCGCCGCCCAGCTCGCCGCCGAGAACGCGGCCCGCAAGGCGCAGGAGCACGGCATGAAGAAGGTCGACGTGTTCGTCAAGGGCCCGGGTTCGGGTCGTGAGACCGCCATCCGTTCGCTCCAGGCCGCCGGCCTCGAGGTCGGCACGATCTCCGATGTCACCCCCCAGCCCCACAACGGCTGTCGTCCGCCCAAGCGGCGTCGAGTCTGAGCCGGAAGGAACGTAGAGAACCATGGCACGTTACACCGGCCCCGTCACCCGCAAGTCCCGCCGTCTGGGCGTGGACCTCGTCGGTGGGGACACCGCATTCGAACGTCGGCCCTTCCCGCCCGGCCACCACGGCCGCGCGCGGATCAAGGAGTCCGAGTACCGCACCCAGCTGCAGGAGAAGCAGAAGGCCCGCTTCACCTACGGCGTGATGGAGAAGCAGTTCCGTCGCTACTACGAGGAGGCCAACCGCCGGGGCGGTAAGACCGGCGAGAACCTCCTCCAGATCCTGGAATCGCGTCTGGACAACGTCGTGTACCGCGCGGGTCTCGCGCAGACGCGTCGCCAGGCACGCCAGCTCGTGAGCCACGGTCACTTCCGGGTCAACGACCAGAAGGTGACCATCCCGAGCTACCGGGTGTCGCAGTACGACATCATCGACGTCCGTCCCAAGTCCACCAAGATGGACTGGTACGAGATCGCCACCGAGATGCTCGGCGAGCGTCCCGTCCCGGCGTGGCTGCAGGTCGTCCCCACGACGCTCCGCATCCTCGTGCACCAGCTTCCCGAGCGCGCGCAGATCGATGTGCCGCTGCAGGAGCAGTTGATCGTCGAGCTCTACTCGAAGTGATCTGTCCTCCCCCGTCGCCGGGCGGGCCGCACATCGCGGCCCGCCCGGCGACGGTGGGTTACTACGGCGTCAAATAGCGGACGCCGAGAATCGAAAGAGGTAGCACATGCTCATCTCCCAGCGGCCCACCCTCACCGAGGAGGTCGTCTCCGAGAACCGCTCACGGTTCGTGCTCGAGCCCCTCGAGCCCGGTTTCGGCTACACCATCGGCAACTCCCTGCGTCGCACGCTGCTGTCGTCCATCCCGGGCGCGGCCGTGACCAGCATCCGCATCGAGGGTGTCCTGCACGAGTTCACCACCGTGCCGGGCGTCAAGGAGGATGTCACCGACATCATCCTGAACCTCAAGGGCCTGGTCGTCTCGTCCGTCGAGGACGAGCCGGTCACCATGTACCTCAAGAAGCAGGGCCCGGGAGCCGTCACCGCCGGTGACATCGTCCCGCCGTCCGGCGTCGAGGTGCACAACCCGGACCTGCACATCGCCACTCTCAACGAGAAGGGCCGTCTGGAGATCGAGCTGGTCGTCGAGCGCGGTCGTGGCTACGTCCCCGCGGGGCTCAACAAGGACGCGGGACACGAGATCGGCCGCATCCCGGTCGACTCGATCTACTCGCCCGTCCTCAAGGTCACCTACAAGGTCGAGGCCACCCGTGTGCACCAGCGCACGGACTTCGACCGCCTGGTCCTGGACGTCGAGACCAAGAACTCGATGACCGCCCGTGACGCCCTGGCGTCCGCGGGCAAGACGCTGGTCGAGCTCTTCGGCCTGGCACGTGAGCTCAACGACGAGGCCGAGGGCATCGAGATCGGGCCCAGCCCGGCCGAGGCCGATCACATCGCCGCCTACGGCATGCCGATCGACGACCTGGACCTGTCGGTCCGGTCCTACAACTGCCTCAAGCGCGAGGGTGTCCACACCGTGGGCGAGCTCGTGGCGCGCAGCGAGTCGGACCTGCTCGACATCCGCAACTTCGGTCAGAAGTCGATCGACGAGGTCAAGGTCAAGCTCGTCGAGCTCGGCCTGTCGCTCAAGGATGCGCCCCCCGGGTTCGATCCCGCCTCGGTCGCCGGCTACGACGCCGAGACCGGGACGTGGACCGACGAGGGCGGCGAGGATTACGCCGAGACCGAGCAGCTCTGACGAGCTCTCAGCACACCATTCCTAGGAGAATCTGATGCCCAAGCCCAAGAAGGGCGCCCGCCTCGGCGGATCCCCGGCCCACCAGCGGCTCATCCTGTCGAACCTGGCCACCCAGCTGTTCGAGCACGATGCGATCCGTACCACGGAGACCAAGGCGAAGCTGCTTCGTCCGTACGCGGAGAAGCTCATCACCAAGGCGCGCCGCGGCACGCTGGCCGACCGTCGTGAGGCCGCCAAGCTCGTCCGCAACAAGGACGTCCTGCACAAGCTGTTCGCCGAGATCGGCCCCCGGGTCGCCGACCGCGACGGTGGCTACACCCGGATCGTCAAGCTCGAGAACCGCAAGGGCGACAACGCGCCCATGGCGATGATCGCGCTCGTCACCGAGCCGCTGGCGTCCGCCGAGGCCACGCGCGCCACCCGCGCCGCCGCCTCCAAGAAGTCGGCCGACACCTCGGCCACGGAGTCCACCGACGACGAGACCACCGATGAGGTGACCGCCGAGGCCGAGGCCAACAGCCCGATCGCCGATCAGGTGGAGGCCGCCGACGACGCCGACGTGGACACCGCCGAGGAGACCGCCGACGCGGTGTCCGAGGACACCACCCACGCCACCAGCGAGGACACCGACAAGGCCTGAGTCGCGTCAGGCCCGATCCGTCACGGATCCGGTGTGAGGGCCCCGCCCACCGCGTCACGCGGTCGGCGGGGCCCTCGTCGTCGTCCCGTCGTCGTCCCGGCGGTCCCCGTCAGAGAACCGCGCCCACGGCCTCGGCCATCGCCCGGTGCCCCGCCGCGGTCGGGTGCATGGGATGCGACCCCGTCTCCTCGCCGGTGAAGTCGGTGTAGCGCTCCGTGGCCGGCGTGCAGGCGTGGCGTTCGGCGGCGTCCGCGGGCTGGACCACGTCCGCGCCCGCCCGTGCGGCGGCGTCAGAGACGATCATGTTGATCCGCTCTGTCACGTGCCGTGTCCAGGTGACGTCGCCCGGACTCATCCCGGAGACGAACTCGCAGCCGCCGTCGTCCGGGACCAGCGGGAGGTAGGCGGTGGTGACGATCCGCGCGTCGGGGGAGCGGTCGCGGATGCCGTCGTACACGCCGTCCAGCCGGGCGCCGAGGGCGTCGAGCTGGTCGGTCACGTCCACCTCGAGTCGGTCGCGGCACGGTGCCCCGGTCTCCGCCCGCGGGGTCTGGAGGATGCACCCGACCATCGCGCCGAACCCGATGTCGTTGCCGCCGATCGACAGGGTCACCAGGTCCGTGTCCGGGGTCAGGGCGTCGAACTGGGCAGGTGCCCCGGCGAGCTGGGGCCCGGTCATGTGGGTGGTCTCCGCGCCGCCACACGTGACGTCGACGAGCTCACCCACGTCCTCGCGCTCGGCGAGCAGCGACGCGTAGTTCGCCGTGGAGCGGAGGCATCGCGCGGGCCCGCTCGTGGGGGCGTCGGTCGGACCCAGGGCGGCGAACGAGTCGCCCAGGGCCACGTAGCGGGCGTAGGTCGGGCCGGCGTCGGGAGCGAGGCCGGTGGCGGCGGTGAGGGGTC
>NZ_JAALEA010000241.1 GCF_014145145.1 Dietzia cercidiphylli | reverse complement strand
GATGGCCCCGAGCAGGAGATGCCGGGAGTAGCGCGCGCGCTCCTCCGCCGAGAGCTGCGGCACCGGATCCACGAGAGGGGGGAGCGCCCCGGACACCCCGCCGGTCACGGGGTTCACCGGGCCACCGGCGGGCCGTCGGGGAACGGCCATGCGTTGTACAGGCAGGTGTCGTCGTTGTCCGGGACCACACCCTCGTTGTCGAGCAGGAAGATCTCGTTGTTGGCGACCCCGAGGGTCTGTTGCATCATGATCGGCGCGAGCGCTCCGTCCGCGGGGCACGGCTCGTGATCCGGGTAGCCGATCGCGTGGCCGACCTCGTGGTTGACGAGGTACTGACGGTAGGACCCGATGTCCCCCTGGAAGGACCGCGCACCACGGATCCACCGGGCCAGGTTGAGGTAGACCCTCTCGGTGGACGGGTTGTAGCAGCTGGTCTCGAGCTCGATCTCGTATCCGCAGTTCTCGCGGACCGTGAGGGGACTGGCGAGTGTCACCCGGAACGCGGGCTCGTCCCGGGCCGTGCGCCGGAACGCCACGGCCCCGTCCGCCGTCCAGCTCTTGGGATTGGCCAACGTCGCATCCACCATCCGGGCCACCGAGTCGTCGCCACCGAAGTCCGTCGTGTCGACGCCCTCCTCGACCTCGACGGTGTAGGTGAACTGCTCGGCGTCGGGACGCCCGACACGGTCCGTGCCCCCGGGCACGATCCGGAACCGACCCTCGCCGGCCTCGGCGAACGGTCCACCGTCCGGCAGCTCCCCGCTCGGGGGCACCTCACCCCGGGGTGGCTCCCCCATGAGCGCCGGCGTCTCCTCCGCCTCGCCGACGGCCGCGCCGTCGCCCGCCCCGGTACCCGTCACGGAGTCGGCTATCACGAGTGCCGTGAGCACGACCAGCACCGGGATCGCGTACGCCCGCCAGCCCCACGTGGTGAAGAACCGACCGACGGGGCTCTGCTTACGCAGGTGGTCCCTGGCGCCGGGGACCGAGCGACGACGACCGGGGGTCGTCTCCTCCGCCGGGTCCCACGGGGCCCGCAGCGGCTCACCGTGGGGTGGGTAGTACGGAGAGCGGTCCCCGCGGTGTGCCGGAGCGTCAGCCCGCGAGATGGACCCGGCGTCGACACCGTCCGACGTCCGGCGACGGCCGTCGCTCATCCGCACACCTCCAGGTCCGCTCCGGTCAGGCTCGAGTCAAGGTCTCCACGATCCCACATCCCGAGGTGGTCGCCTTCTCCGGCACTCCGCCCGTACGGGTATTGTCCGTCTGGCCCGGTCGACCGTCGACCCGACGTCCGGGAGGACAGGAGCCAGACGATGACTAGCCCGGGCGGACCGTCCCCGACGGCTCCGGGGCGCGCCAGGGCGACCCGGCTGCCCCGAGGAGCCCGACGACGCCAGCTCCTCGACGCGGCGGGGACCGTGTTCGTGGACCAGGGCTTCCACGCCTCCGGGATGGACGACATCGCCGTCCTGGCCGGGGTCTCCAAACCGGTGCTGTACCAGCACTTCGATTCCAAGCGCGACCTGTACATCGAGGTGCTGCGGCATCACGTGGACGAGCTCCTCGGCCGCATCCGGGCGGCGCTGGACTCGACCTCGGACAACCGGCGTCGCGTCGAGGCGGCGGTCGACACGTTCTTCGCGTACGCCGATTCCGACACCCGCGGCTTCCGGCTGGTGTTCACCTCCGAGTCCGGCGACGAGGAGGTCCGGCGCGAGCTCGACCGCGCCACCGACGGCTGCATCGACGCCGTACACGACCTGGTCAGGGGCGATTCCGGGCTCGACGCGCACCGGTCGCGTCTGCTCGCGGTGGGCCTCGTGGGTGCGAGCCGGGTCAGCGCCGGCCACTGGCTCGACGCGGGCCGACCGATCTCCCGCGCCGACGCCGTCTCCACGACCGTCACCCTGTGCTGGGGCGGACTGTCGAAGATCCCTCGTCAGGGCGGGGACCGGCCCGCCCCGGACGCCTAGGAGAGGAACCCGACCGCGCGCCGCGCCGACTCACCGATCTCGACGTAGGCGACCCGGTCGGTCGACACGAGATAGCGCCGACCCTTCTCGTCGTCCAGCTCCAACACTGCCTTGCTCTCCGCGGTGAGAGCGGCCTCCACGCGGGCGTGCACGTCCTCCGGGTTCATCCCGGTCTTGAACACGAGTTCGCGATTGCTGTCGGCGATGCCGATCTTGACCTCCACGGTGCCTGCCCTTCTCATCGTCGGCGCATGTCTCGCCGTCGTCGGTGATACGTGGGACCCAGGCTAGCCCGGACCCGGTGTCCCGCGGCGTCACGGGATAGGGTGGACCCACGTGGATCACACCCGCGCCCGGTCCGCTGGTCGGACCCCGCACCGAGGATCCGCGTGGAAATGTGCGCGCGCCCCGCTCGCCGAGGCCGTCCATCGGAAGGCCCGTCCTCCCGCGCGCGAGACGAGAAAGGCACCGCCCTGTCCACTACAGATGTGACCACCAGCGAAGTCGACGGCATGGCCACGACGACCGCGGTCGTCGACGCCCCGTCCTCCGACTCCTCCCCCAGCTTCGCCGAACTCGGCGTCCGCCCCGAGATCGTCACCGCGCTCGGTGAGCGCGGCATCACCCACACCTTCGCCATCCAGGAACTCACCCTCCCACTGGCGCTGGCGGGGTCCGACCTCATCGGCCAGGCCCGTACGGGGATGGGCAAGACCTACGGCTTCGGCGTCCCCCTCCTGCACCGCATCTCGACGGGCGAGGTGACCCGGGAGCTCGACGGCACGCCACGGGCCCTCATCATCGTTCCCACCCGCGAGCTGTGCGTCCAGGTCACCCAGGACCTCAAGATCGCCGCCACCGGTCTCACCGCCCCCGGCGGGTCGGGAACCCGGCCGCTCAAGGTGCTGGCCATCTACGGCGGAACCCCCTACGAACAGCAGACCGACGCCCTGGAGAAGGGCGTCGACGTGGTGGTGGGAACCCCCGGCCGTCTGCTCGACCTGGCCAACCAGTCGAAGCTGGTGCTCGGCAAGGTCGAGGTGCTGGTCCTCGACGAGGCCGACGAGATGCTCGACCTGGGCTTCCTGCCGGACATCGAGAAGCTGCTCCGGATGGTCCCGGAGCAACGGCAGACCATGCTCTTCTCGGCCACCATGCCGGGACCGATCATCACCCTGGCGCGGACGTTCCTCACCAAGCCCACGCACATCCGGGCGGAGGCCGCCGACTCCGGCGCCACGCACGAGAACACCACCCAGTTCGTCTACCGGGCGCACTCCATGGACAAGCCCGAGGTGGTCTCACGGATCCTGCAGGCGGACGGACGCGGCGCCACGATGATCTTCTGCCGCACCAAGCGCACGGCCCAGAAGCTCGCCGACGACCTGGCCGAACGAGGCTTCCGCGTGGGGGCGATCCACGGCGACCTGGGCCAGGGCGCTCGCGAGAAGTCACTCAAGGCGTTCCGCACCGGGGACGTCGACGTCCTCGTGGCGACCGATGTCGCGGCGCGCGGAATCGACGTCGACGACGTGACCCACGTCATCAACTACCAGTGCCCCGAGGACGAGAAGACCTACGTCCACCGGATCGGCCGCACCGGTCGGGCCGGCCGCAAGGGCGTCGCCGTCACCCTCGTGGACTGGGACGACCTGCCCCGCTGGGGCCTCATCGACAAGGCGCTCGGCCTGGGGCACGGCGAGCCCGCCGAGACCTATTCGACCTCCCCCCATCTGCGCGCCGAGCTCGGCATCCCCGAGGGCGCGGGGGGCCGGGTCGGGGCCGCGACCGGGACCGGCTCAGGCCGGCGACCG
>NZ_JAALEA010000240.1 GCF_014145145.1 Dietzia cercidiphylli | reverse complement strand
CACCTCCACGAGGAGTCGCAACAGGACGACGACGACGAGGTCTGCCGCGATATCCACCGCGCTTCCGTCCGCGCCGGAGAGCGTCTCGAGCCGTCCCAGGGTGATCCCCAGCCGTCGGCGTGCGGAGTCGACGGCCGCCGAGAGCACCCGGTGGTCGGCATGGGCGGTGTCGACGAGCCCGCGGGCGAGCACCGACCAGGTCTGCGGGTCCCGGACGGCGGCGGCCGAGGCCCGACCGGGCCAGTCCACGACGGGATCCGATGCCGGCCCTGCGACGAGGTCGTCGACGAGCTCGCCCAGCGCCTCGGCAGCCCCCGCCGCGATCTCGGTGGCCAGGGCGTCCACCGACTCGAAGTGCCGGTAGAACGCGGTGGGGACGATGCCCGCCTCGCGTGCGAGCTCGCGGACGACCAGGCCGGAGAATCCCCGCGTGGCCACCGCGTGGCGGCCCGCGGCAACGATGAGTGCACGTGTGTGCCGCTTCTGCTCCGCCCGGGTACCTGGTGTCGCCACGCCCGTGATGCTATCGCCTGAGGCCTGTATCCGCATGTGGGGAACCCCCCGTCGGAGTGTGACCCACGTGACAGCGGCGGGCCCCTTTCCATTTGAGAGAACGTATGTACACTCAAACTCGTCCGGTGGTCGAACCGGCCGGATACGCCCCCGTGGTGCAGCCGCGACCGTGAGGTCGGGACCGCACATCACGGCAGTAGGCCGCGTCCGACGGCGCACGACCACACCGACCACTACCTTCCGGAGGTCCTCATGACCGCCCCGACCATCAGCCGACTCTTCTCCCGCGGGATCACCCGCACCCTGCTCACCCCGCACCCGGTGGAGCACTACGTCCGCTCACTCGGAGTGAGCTGGTCCGACGACCCGACCGGCGCGACGGTCGTCGCCGTCGACCGGCCCGTCTCCGACGTCACCGTCATCACGCTCCGGCTCCCGGCCGGGGTCGACCGGCCCGCCCCCGGAGCCGCTCTCGAGATCGGCGTGGTGGTCGACGGCGTCGTCCACCGCCGTCACTACTCCCCGGTGGACTCCGCCGCGCGGTCCGACGGCCTGGCGACGATCGCCGTCCGCCGGCATCCGGGGGGCGTGGTCTCCGAACACCTGTGGTCCGAGGCCGCTCCCGGGATGCGACTGCTCCTCGGGAACCCCGTCGGGGAGGTCACCCTCCCGGACGCACGCCCGACCGACGTGCTGTTGGTCAGCGGCGGCAGCGGCATCACCCCGATGCTCTCCATCGCCTCCACCCTCGCCGGGGAGGGCCACTGCGGGGAGGGGGCCACCGGCCGTGTCGCGTGGCTCCACTACGCCCGCCGGGTCGAGGACGTGCCGTTCCGTGACCGGATCCGCGAACTCTCGCGCGCCGGTGTCGAGGTCCGGGTGGTCCCCACCGTGGCACCGGACCCGTCAGACACCTCGGGCCACCCGGACCCGTCAGTCACCTCCGACCCGTCGTCGCGGGACCTGGTCGGCCACCTGACAGAGGGCCACCTCGACGAGGTGGCGCCGTGGCACGCCGATTCCACCGTCTTCCTCTGCGGGCCCGACGGCCTGGCCGACGGCCTGGCCGACGCACTCGGAGCAGACCGCTACGCGGACGTCCTCCGCGAGCGGTTCACCGCCTCCAACGGACCCGTGCCGGAGGGCGACGGCGGAACCGTCACCCACGTCAGGAGCGGTGTGTCGGCGCTCAACTCCGGCACCACGCTGTTGGAGGGCGCGGAGGCCGCGGGGCTGTCCCCGAAGCACGGCTGCCGGATGGGCATCTGCCACACCTGCACCGCCGTCCGGGTCTCCGGCGCCACCCGCGACCTCAGGACGGGCGAGGTCGACACCGAACCCGGTTGCCTAGTCCAGATCTGTGTCTCCGCGCCCGTGGGCGACGTCGAGATCGAGCTCTAGACCTCCCCGACACAGTCACATCCCAACCCGTACTCCCACCGGAACGACCGGAAGGACTCCCGTCATGACCCTCCTGCAGCTCCCCACCATCCGCTCCACGAAGCCGAAGACCGAGAAGCCCGACGCCACCGGCCCCGAGCCCGTGGTGCTGTCCGCCGAATCGGTGGAGATCATCGGCCGTGAGCTCGACGCCATCCGCGACCGCGTGGTGGCCGACCTGGGCACCGCCGACCGCGACTACATCCTCCGCGTGGTCCGCATGCAGCGTCGACTCGAACTGACCGGGCGCGCCCTGATGTTCCTCGGCTTCCTGCCGCCCGCGTGGCTCGCAGGAGTGGCCGCGCTGAGCGCCTCCAAGATCCTCGACAACATGGAGATCGGCCACAACGTCATGCACGGCCAGTACGACTGGATGCGCGACGACATGCTCCACTCGTCCAGCTTCGAGTGGGACAACGTGTGCCCGTCCGACCAGTGGCGACACTCGCACAACTACATGCACCACACGCACACCAACATCCTGGACCTCGATCGGGACATCGGATACGGCATCCTGCGCATGGAGTACGAGCAGAAGTGGACCCCGCTGCGCCTGGGCAACCCGCTGTACGCATTCGGGCTCATGATGGCGTTCGAGTGGGGCGTGATGCTCCACGACCTCGAGTACGACAACGTGCTCAAGGGCAAGCGCAAGTGGTCGGACGTCAAGGGCCTGCTCGCCGGGTGGTGGGGCAAGATGCGCGGCCAGGTCGCCAAGGACTACATCGTCCACCCGGCGCTCACCGGCCCGCTGTTCCCGCTCACCTTCGCGGGCAACCTCACCGCCAACCTCGTCCGCAACGTCTGGGCGTTCTCGGTGATCTTCTGCGGGCACTTCCCCTCCGGCGCGCAGGTCTTCACCCAGGAGGAGACGGCCGAGGAGACCCGCGGCGAGTGGTACGTGCGCCAGATGCTCGGCTCGGCCAACATCTCGGGAAGCCCGTTCATGCACCTGGCCACCGGCAACCTCTCGCACCAGATCGAGCACCACCTCTTCCCCGATCTGCCCGCGCACCGCTACCCGGAGATCGCCGAGGAGGTCCGGGCGCTCTGCGAGGAGCACGGCCTTCCGTACACGACCGGCCCGCTGTGGAAGCAGGTGGCGAACGTGTGGTCCAAGATGTTCCGGCTCGCCCTGCCGCTGTCGCCCACCCCGGCGGACACGCCGGCCGTGCTCATCGAGCGCAGGAAGGTGACACCCGCGGCCTGAGCCGGGGTAACTTCGTGGACACCACTGACGAAGGGAGCGCATCGATGGGCGACTTCGAGCGCAACAAGGACCAGGTCCAGGCAGGTGTCCAGGCGGGGGCGTCCCTCGTCGGCCGCATCGCCGTCATCATCACCGACGCGATCGGGTCCATCGCCAAGGAGGTCGGTGACTTCGTCACCGACGGGATCGAGATGAGGGAGGCAGCCCGGGCCGCCCGCCTCGACGAGCGCAAGCACTCTCCCGCGATCGACCTGGACGGCATCGAGGACGGCGAACTGCAGGGATGAGACCGTTGGTGACCCGATGACCGTGGCCGGTGGGGCCTCCCCCCGGCCACGGTGGCATCATCGCTCGACGTGACGATCATCGCCGCCGCGGACGGCTCCGCTCTCGGTAACCCCGGCCCGGCCGGATGGGCCTGGTACATCGACGAGTCGCGGTGGCGCTGCGGCGGCTGGACACGCGGAACCAACAACCAGGGCGAGCTCGCCGCGGTCCTGGATCTCCTCCGCCAGACCGCGCACTCCCCCGAGCCCCTCCACATCCTGTGCGACTCGCAGTACGTCATCAACTCGGTGACCAAGTGGATGGTCGGCTGGAAGCGCAAGGGCTGGAAGAAGGCCGACGGCAAGCCCGTTCTCAACGTCGAGGTCATGAAGGCGCTCGACGAGGCGATGACGGGCCGCGAGGTCACCTTCGAGTGGGTCAAGGGTCACGCCGGCCACGAGCTCAACGAGAAGGCGGACGTCCTGGCCAACGGGGCCGCCAAGGCCCATGCGTCGCGTCGGGAGCCCGAGGCCGGCCCCGGGTTCCCGGGCGCGCAGGCGGTGGGCGCGGGTGACGACCCGGCCG
>NZ_JAALEA010000023.1 GCF_014145145.1 Dietzia cercidiphylli | reverse complement strand
TGGACCGTTCCCGTTCTGGTGGACACGCGGAGATGAGCGGAGAGTTCCCCCGAGATAGAGGGAGCAGATTATGGGATCGACTCGTCGGAGCTTCACTCCCGAGTACAAGGCCAACGCGGTAAGTTTGGTTATCGATGATGGTCGTGCGATCGCCGAGGTTGCACGCAGTATCGGCGTTCACGAGATGACGTTGGGGAAATGGGTGAAGAAGTCCCGAGACGAGGGAAACGGCGAGTCTGACCGCCCGTTGAATGAGGACGAGCGGGCGGAACTCGAGCGTCTCCGCGAAGAAGTGAAACACGCCCGGATGGAGGCGGAGTTCGCAAAAAAAGTAGCGACCTGGTTCGCGAAAGACCCGCGGTGAAATTCGCGGCTATCGCGGACTGGGCTGAATCCGATTCCTATCCGGTTACGTTCATGTGTGCTCAACTCGACGTATCGACTTCTGGCTATTACAAATGGCGTGGCAAATCCCGCTCAGCTCGAGACCTGCGGGACGACGAACTGACCACGCTGATCGAGTGCCTCTACGAGCGTCTCAACGGCCGCCCTGGCGTTCGTCGTATGCGCGCAGAGCTCGCCGCCGGCGGCCATCGGGTCTCGCACAAGCGGGTGTGGCGGCTCATGAAAACCGCAGGCCTGGAAGGCCGCCACCCGAAGGCGTGGAAGCGCACCACCGTCGCCGGAGAGCGCCCCGTTCCTGCACCTGACCTCGTCGGCCGTGACTTCACGGCGGCCGAGGCGAACACCAAGTGGTGCGGCGATATTACTTACGTGCGGACCTGGAATGGCTGGGCGTACTTGGCCACCGTCATCGATCTGCACTCCCGGATGGTCGTCGGATGGGCCGTGGCCGACCATATGCGCACCGAGCTGGTCACCGACGCACTGGACATGGCCATCGCTCGTCGTCGACCACCCGGAAAAGTAATATTTCACAGCGATCGCGGAACTCAATACACGTCCGCTGACTTCGACAAGTACTGCACGAAAAACAATATCCGACGATCGTTGGGGCGCACTGGAATTTGTTTCGACAATGCGGTCGCAGAATCATTCTTCGCGAGTTACAAAAAGGAACTCATTCACACGCGCCCATGGCCCACCCTGAAAGCACTCACAAAGAGCACATTCACCTGGATCGAGGAGTACTACAACAGGGCACGACGACATTCCACACTGGGATATTTGACACCAGCCGAGTATGAACTAGGATTCAGAGACATATACGAACTCGCCGCTTAATTGCAGTGGCCACTTTAGCGGGAACACTCCA
>NZ_JAALEA010000239.1 GCF_014145145.1 Dietzia cercidiphylli | reverse complement strand
CCACCACGGAGGTGAAGCCCTCGGCGTCGAGGATGTCCGTCATGCGGCCCAGTGGATCGTCGGCCTCGCGGGTCCTGCCGAGCCCCCGCATGGTCCAGACCTGCGCCATCGCGGGCGGGGCCACCGGACCGTCGTGACCGGCCGCGCGGGCCGCGGCCTCGTCGGTGTAGATCGGGTTGACGTCCCCGATCGCCTCGGTCCAGTTGCGGATCATCGGCGTGTTGATGGGATCGCGGCCCGCGCGGCGCGCGCTGCCGCCGGAGGCGCGGACCTCCTCGGCGGCGGCCAGGATGCGGGCGGCCTGCTCGTCACTCATGAGTGCCTTCTCGTTCGGTCGTGGGCGGGCTGACGGGGGGTCGGGTCAGCGGGCGGTGCGGGGCATGCCGAGTCCGCCCATGCAGGTCAGTTCGCGCATCACCTCGTTGACCCCGCCCCCGAAGGTGATCACGACGTTGCGCTTGTTCATCATGTCGAACCACCGCTGGAGTCTGGCGGTGTCGGGATCGGTGGGGTCGCCGAAGCGACCGAGCAGCTCCTCGATGATCCGGCCGACGTGCTGGATCTTCTCGGTGGAGAACACCTTGGACGCCGCCGAGTCACCCATCGACGGGTTCTCCCCGGCCGAGGAGACCTGCCAGTTGAGCAGTTCGTTGAGCCGGACGAACGCGAAGATCTCGGCGAGCCCGCGCCGCACCTCGGGCCGGTCCAGGTGACGGACCCCGTCGGCGCCGGTGCCCCGGGCCCAGCCGACCAGCTCGTCGTAGTACCCGCCCGGTCGACCGGACGGGGCCAGCATCACGCGCTCGTGGTTGAGCTGGGTGGTGAGCATTTTCCACCCGCCGTCGACCTCGCCCACCACCATGTCCGCCGGGACGCGCACGTCCGAGTAGTAGGTGGCGTTGACGTGGTGGGCGCCGTCGCAGGTGATGATCGGGGTGAACGAGAACCCCGGATCGGAGGTGTCGACGATGAAGATGGTGAGCCCGCGATGTCGGGAGTCCGGGGTACCGGTCCGCGCGGCCAGCCAGATGTAGTCGGCGTGGTGACCGCCGGTGGTCCACATCTTCTGCCCGTTGATGATCCAGTCGCCGGTGGCCTCGTCCCGCCTCGCGGTGGTCCGCAGCGCGGCGAGGTCGGTGCCCGCGTCGGGCTCGGAGTAGCCGATCGCGAAGTGGATCGAGCCGTCGAGGATCCCGGGCAGGAACTTCTCCTTCTGCACCTCGGAGCCGTACTTCTGCAGGGTCGGCCCCACGGTCTGCAGCGTGACCGAGGGGAGCGGGACGTCAGCGCGGGTGGCCTCGTTGGTGAAGATCAACTGTTCGATGTGGCCGAAGCCCTTGCCGCCGAACTCGGTGGGCCACCCCACCCCCAGCCACCCGTCCCGGCCCATGCGGGTGATGATCTCCGCGTAGGTGTCGCCGTGGCGGGTGGTGGCGATGTCCGCCGCCTCCTCGGGCGAGATGAGCGTGGAGAAGTACTCGCGGAGCTCGGCCTGCAGCGCCCTCTGGTCTCCGGTGAGGTCGATGAAGGTGCCGTCCGGGGCCGCACCGGCGTCGGCGTCGGTCGAGGCGGGGGCCACGTGCTCGACGGGGTCGGACGCCACCGCCGACGCGAGGTCGTCCAGGTGGAGCTGCGCGCCGCCGACGAAGCGGGCCAGGTCCTTGACGGCCGAGGAGTACCGGAACATGGGGTAGGTGATGTCCACCCCGACCCCGCCGTGCAGGTGGTGCAGGATCTGCACCGCACGCGGTCCCTCGGTGGCCAGCCAGTAGGCACCGATCGTCGGGTCGGTGGCGTACCGGTCGGCCGGGCCGGTGCGCCCCTCCGAGACCCGCCAGGTCACCGACTGGGAGATCACGTGCAGCGTGCGCGAGATGATGTAGACGTCGGCCAGCTCCTGCTGGACCGCCTGGAACGAGCCGAGCGGCTTACCGAACTGCACACGCTGCTTGAGGTAGTCGGCGGTCATGTCCAACGCGCCGGAGACCAGGCCGTCACCGTGGGCGATGCACGCCGACAGGACGAGCCGTCGGAACTCGTCGAGGACCGATCCGTCCCCCGGGCCGCGGATCACGTCGTCGTCGTCGACCGGCGTCGCGTCGAACCGCATCGCGTACTCCGGCACGCCGAGCGACCCGAGGGTCGGGGTCAGGGTGACCCCGGGGGCGTCGGGGGCGACGACGACGAGGACGGGGGCTCCCCCGGCCGTGGACACCGGCACCAGGACGGACCGGGCCTGGGCCGCGTAGCGGACCGCGGTGACGGTGCCCGTGATCGTCCCGCCGTCGAGGCGCACGGTCGGCTCGAGCGGGAGCGGGCTCCCGGGTTCGGCGAGGGCGGCGGTGAGGATGCGACCGTCCTCGATCCCCTCGAGGAGCGCCTTCTGCTGGTCCGCGGTACCGAGGGCGACGATCGGCAGGACGCCGAAGCCGAGGGTCTCCAGAGCGGGGATCACCACCCCGGACCGGCCGACCTCCTCGAGGACCACGGCGACGTCGGCCACCGAGAGGTCGTCGCCGCCGAGCGCCGCGGGCAGGCCCAGCGAGAGCAGGCCCGATCCGGCGAACGCCGACCACAGTCGCTCGTCGTATCCGGCGTCGGCGACACCGCGACTGGGCAGGGCGGTGAGCAGCTCATCGGCCGGGGCGGCCGTGGTGAGCGCCCCGGCCACGGCCTCGGCGACGGCGACCTGGGTCTCGGTACGGGTGAAGTCCACGTCAGATCAGTCCTTAGTCGGGAGAGGGTCGGGCACGGGTTCGATCAGTCCCTGGGCAGGCCGAGGATGCGTTCCCCGACCACGTTGAGCAGCACCTGCTCCGTGCCGCCGGCGATGGACAGGCAGCGCACCATGAGGAACTTGCGCCCCTGCTCGGTGAACTCGACCCCGCCGGTGCCGGTGAGCTCGAGTCCGAACTCGGCGATGTCCTGACGATGGCGCACGCCCACGATCTTGCGGACGGACGACTCGGCGCCCGGGCCGGAGCCGGAGAGGGTCCGCAGGGCGGTGCGCAGGTCGAGCAGACTCCCCACCACACCGTCGGCCACGTGCTTGCCGAGCTCGTCCAGCACCAGGGCGTCGTCCTCCGCCCCCGCCGCGCGGATGAGGCCGACGATCTCCTCGGCGGCGTCGCCGAGCGAGGAACCGCCGCCCATGGCCACTCGCTCGTTGGCCAGGGTCGTGCGGGCGATCTTCCAGCCGTCGTTCACCTGGCCGACCTGGAACTCGTCGGGGACGAACAGGTCCTCGAGGTAGACCTCGTTGAACAGGGCCTCGCCGGTGATCTCGCGCAGCGGCCTGGTCCGGATGCCCTCGGACTTCATGTCCACGAGGAAGTAGGTGATGCCCTTGTGCTTGGGGGCGTCGGGATCGGTGCGGGCCAGGCACATGGCCCAGTCGGCCTCGCGCGCCAGGGACGTCCACACCTTCTGGCCGTTGATCCTCCACCCGCCGTCGACCTTCTCGGCGGTCGCGCGCAGCGCGGCGAGATCGGAGCCGGCGCCGGGCTCGGAGAACAGCTGACACCACTTGATCTCGCCGGCCATGGTGCCGCGGACCAGCCGGTCGGCGTGCTCGGGCGCGGCCTGCAGGATGGTCGGCACGGCCCACCCGCCGATGGTGATGTTGTGGCGGCTCACGCCCGCTGCCTCGAGCTCCTCGTCGATGAGGAGCTGCTCGGCGGGCGAGGCGCCCAGTCCCCACGGCTCGGGCAGGTGCGGCATGAACAGGCCCGTGTCGGCCAGGGCCCGCTTGCGCTCGTCACCGGACACCGCGGCGACCTTCGCCACGAGGGTCCTGATCTCCTCACGCCTGGCGTCGAGACCCTCGACCTCCGACAGGTCGATCTCGAGGTGTCGGCGCGTGCCGGCCAGGGTGAGCTCGGCCAGCGAGCGCCGCCAGCGGGCCGACCCGCCGATCGCCTGGCGCAGTGCGCCCGCCCGCCGCATGTAGAAGTGGGCGTCGTGCTCGAAGGTGAAGCCGATGCCGCCGAGGATCTGGATGCAGTCCTGGGAGTTGCGCACGGCGTTGTCGAAGGCCAGGGCCCCGGCCACCGACGCCGCGACGGGCAGCTCCGAGTCCGCGGCGAGCAGGTCCTCGGCGGCCGACGCGGCGTCCCACGCCAGGGCGCGGATCTGCTCGGTGCGGCAGAGCATGTCGGCCGCCAGGTGCTTGATGGACTGGAACGACCCGATGGTCCGGCCGAACTGTTCGCGGATCTTGGCGTACTCGACGGCGGTGGTGAGCGTGTAGTCGGCGACCCCGGCGGCCTCCGCGGCGGCGAGGGTCACGAAGAGCTGGTGGACGAGGTCCGTGGTGATGCCGTCGAGGATCCGGTCGGCCGGGATCCGCACGTCCTGCAGGGATACGTGACCGATGGAGGCCGACAGGTCGTAGGGGGTCGCGGGGGTCACGGAGAGCCCCTCGGTGTCCCCGTCGAGCAGGGCCCACCGGGTCCGCCCGTCCAGCTCGACCGGCAGGAGGATCCCGCCGCCCGTGGTCCCGCCGTAGGCGACACCAGGATCGCCGGTCACCGTGGTCGATCCCGCTGTGGTCGATCCCGCTGTGTCCGAGCCCGCTGTGTCCGAGCCCGTGAGCGTCGCCGTGCCGAGGCCCAGGCAGACGCCGACGGGCAGTCCGCCCTCGGCGATGGTCTCGCCCAGCGCGGAGGCCACCCGGCCCCCGGCACGCGAGACCAGGACGCCCGCGAGGGCGGTCGACAGGATCGGGCCCGGGGCCATCCGGGCGGTGGCCTCCTCGAGCATGCAGGCCAGGTCGACGATCTCGGCCCCGGCCCCGCCGTGCTCCTCGGCGACGGCCACGCCGAAGATCCCCAATCCGGCCAACTGCGGCCAATGCGCCTTCCAGGCGTCCGGGTCCGTCTCCTGGGCGCGTACTGTGTCCACGGGATCGACGGACTTCGCCCAGGACTTGATCGAGTTCTGGATCTCGGTCTGATCCGGGGTGGTGGCGATGCTCACGGTGGCTCCTCGTCGAGACGGGGTTCGAACCGGCGCCGGTCCGCGGACCGGCGCTCTCCCCCATAGTAGAACGTGTTCTAACAACCGTGTTCTAGAATGCACCAGCAGGACGTGAACACCGAACCCGGCCCCCATCGGCCGCTCGCCAGCCCAGGAGGCTCGCCTCATGACCAAGAGCTCGACCGAGACCGGTTCCGGTCCTGCCGCGTCTGATCCCGCGCCCCGCGGCGACGAGCCCAGCACCTCGTCGCAGCGGGAGCGCCGTCGCCGGATCCTCGACGCCACGCTGGCCCTGGCCGCCAAGGGCGGGTACGAGGCGGTGCAGATGCGCGCGGTGGCCGAGAAGGCCGAGGTCGCGGTGGGCACGCTCTACCGCTACTTCCCCTCCAAGGTCCACCTCCTGGTCTCCGCACTGGCCCGCGAGTTCCGCCGCCTGGACCAGCGCACGGAGCGTTCGGCCCCGCCCGGGGACACCGCCCAGGAGCGCATGAAGGTCGTGGTGGACATGATCACCAAGTCCATGCAGCGCGATCCCAACCTCACCGAGGCCATGACCCGGGCGTTCATGTTCGCCGACGCGTCGGTGGCCAACGAGGTCGAGGAGGTGGGCTTCTACATGGACCGGATCATCGCCCGCGCCATGGCCCAGGGGGAACCGGACGAGGTCCAGCTCTCGATCGCCCGCGTGGTCTCCGACGTGTGGATGTCCAACCTCGTCTCCTGGCTCACCAGGCGGTCCTCGGCGGCGGACGTCAACAGCCGCCTGGGCCTGACCATCGATCTCCTGCTGGGCACGGACGACTCCCCCCGCCGGGCGCGGCTGCACACCGCCATCGGCAAGGGGAACGGGGCGTCCGAGGAGAACGGGGTGTCCGAGGAGAACGCGGAGGCAGGGGCCGAGCCCGGGGCCTGACCGACCTCCTCACCCACCCCGCCGCGACCGCAGCCGCACACGGTCTTCCCGTGTGCGGCTGCGGTGGTCGCGCGCCTGGGGTGCTCAGACGGCCAGGGGTTCGAGCCCCCTCGGTCAGGGCACCACGACCGTCGGGACCTGACGCACCAGGTGCGAGACGTCCGCCGTCCACCGCACCGGGCCGTCCGCGGGCGTCCAGGCGGTGAGAAGGTCCGAGACCTTGGCCGTCATCTCCCGGCTGAGCCGCAGGAACGAGGTCCCGGGCTGCTCGTCGACCTCTCCGAGGATCAGCCACCAGGCCCAGGCCACCGCGCCGGCGTTGGCCACGAAGTCCGGCAGCACCGCGATCCCGCGCGCGGTCAGGTCGAGTTCGGCGTCGATGGTGGTGGCGGCGTTGGCGGCCTCCACCACGATCGACGCGCTGACGGACGCGCAGTTGTCCGCGGTGATGGCGTACGAGACCGCGGCGGGGACCAGGACGTCGACGTCCATCCCGATGATCTGGTCCCGCTCCAGCCGCTGGACGCGGGCGGGGACGGCTCCCCGGTCGATCTCACCGAAGCGGTCGCGGGTGGCCAGCAGCGCGGGGATGTCGAGGCCCGCCGGGTCGTAGAGCGTCCCGGCGGCGTCGGCCACCGCCACCACGGTCATCCCGGCCTCGTGCAGGTACCAGGCGGCAGCGCCGCCCATCGTGCCCACGCCCTGGACCGCGACGGTGGTGCGTCCGACGTCCCAGCCGCGCACGTACGCCGCGGCCAGACACGCCTGCGCCACGCCGTACCCGCCGATCACGTCGCCGAGCAACCCGCCGGGCACCTCGGCGGTGAGCCCGCGGAAGATACGTGCGGCGGTCGCGGCGGGATCCTCGGAGCGCTCGATGGCGGCGTGGTACGACTGCCGCATCCCCAGCCCGGCGAAGACCTCGTCGATCAGGTGCTGCGGAACCCCCAGGTCCTCGGCGGTCACCCAGTGACGGTCGAGGAACGGGCGCATCGCCTCGCAGAACCGGCCCAGCACCTCCACGGCGCGGGGATCCTTGGGGTCGAAGTCGATCCCGCCCTTGGCACCGCCGACGGGGAGGTCGAAGGCCGCGGTCTTGCGGGTCATGCCGCGGGCCAGGTCCTCCACCTCACCCAGGGTGCAGCCGGCCCGCATCCTGGTCCCGCCGGTGGCCAGGCCACCGACGAGGGTGTCCACGACGAGGAACCCTCGGGCGCCGGTGACGTCGTCCTTCCAGTGCAGCCGCAGGTACGGTTCGCGGGTGGCGGGACCCTCCGCGGGTGGAGCCGGCACTGCCACCGGCACCGACCCGGTTGTCGCGGTGAAACCCGGAATCTCGATGGATGTCATGGTGCTCGCCTCCTGAAACGCCTCGTCCCGACTCTCCGGCGGGGTCCCTCAAGCATGGGAGCGGGGACGGGCCCGGGTCCAGCGAGAATCGATGGACCCGACCGTTCACTTTTTCTGCACTGTCCCCGGTCAGCCCCTACGCTCGGGGCCATGGAGCCGTCACTGCACCGACTCAGACTGCTCCGCGAACTCGAGCGTCGCGGGACCGTGACCGCCGTCGCCGGGGCCCTGGACTACACGGTCTCCGCTGTGTCCCAACAGCTCGCTCTTCTCGAACGGGAGGCGGGGACCCCCCTGTTCGAGCGTCGTGGCCGCCGGATCGGGCTCACCGAGGCCGGGTTGGTCCTGGCCGGGCACGCGGAGACCATCCTGGCCGCGGTGGAGGACGCCGGGCACGCGATGGAATCGGCCCGGGCCGGGGTCGGGACGACCCTCACGGCCGGGGTCTGGGCATCGGTGGCCACGACCCTGCTGCCCGCCGGGATCCGGGTGCTCGCCCGGGACCACCCGGGGATCGAGGTGCGCAGCCGCGAGCTCGCCCCGGAGGACTCCACGGGCGCGGTCCGGGACGGCTCCCTCGACCTGGCCTTCGTCCTGGACTACTCCAGCTACACGATGGCCCGGGTCCCCGAGCTCACCCGGACACCCATCGCCGTGGAGTCACTGCACCTCGTGGCCCCCCGCGGGTCGATCGACGCCGGCGAGGTGGCGCTGCGCGACTTCGCGGGCAAACCCTGGGTGCTGGCCCACCCGCGCTCGCACTTCGGCAGGGCGGTGCGGCTCGCCTGCCGGGAGGCGGGGTTCGAACCGGACATCCGTCACGAGGCCGGTGAGCAGTCGACCGCACTCGCCCTGGTCGCCGCGGGCCTCGGCGTGACCCTGGCCTCCGACCTCGGGCTGGGCACCTCGACCGCCGAGGTGGACGTGCTGCCACTGAGCGACACCCTGACCAGGACGGTCTCGATCGCGTACCGGGAGCGGGACGCCCGGCGTCGACCCCTACGGGCCTTCGTCGACGCGTTCACCGAGGCCGCCCTCGGCCTGGGGCTCGACGCCGCGGAGGCGCGACCGGTCAGCCGCTGACGTATCCCCGGTTCTTGTCGACCAGCGGACCGGGCTCGCCGCCGTCCGCCCAGGTGCGCAGGTGGTCGAGGAACTGCTGCGAGAGGGTGTCCCGCCAGCCCACCACGTCACCCGACATGTGGGGGCTGACGTGCGCGCCGTCGAGGGTCCACAGCGGGTCGCCGTCGGGGAGCGGTTCGACGACGAGGACGTCCAGGTGCGCCGAGAGTCTGCCCGCCGCGATCTCCTGCGTGAGGGCCTCCTGGTCGACCAGTTGGCCCCGCCCCACGTTGATCACGTGGGCGCCGTCCGGGAGCGCCGCCAACTCGGCCGGCCCGAGCATCCCGCGGGTGGCCTCGGTCAACGGGGCCACCATGACCAGGTGGTCGACATCGCCCAGGTGCTCGGCCAGTCGGGCCGAGTCCAGGACGACGCCGAAGTCCTCGTCGTCGTCGGAAGGTCGACGCCCCGCCCCACGGACGTCCACCCCCACCGCCCTGAGCAGCCGCGCGGTGGCCCGGCCTATCCCCCCGGTTCCCACGACGAGCGCGCGCCGTCCCGCCACGCGGGTGGTCTCCCGGTGGCGCCACACCCCCGCACGTTGCAGCGCCTCCGTCCGGTGCAACTGCTTGTCGTGGGCGAGGACGCAGGCCAGGACGTATTCCGCGATGGGCCCGTCGAACACACCACGCGCGTTGGTGACCGAGACGTCGGAGTCGCGCAGCTCGTCGAACAGCAGCGTGTCGACCCCGGCGGCGGCCACGTGGACCCATCGCAGCGCGTCGGCGGCGTGCCAGGCGGAGGCCAACGCGTCGGAGAAGATGTCCCACACGAACAGCACCTCGGCGCCGGGCAGCGCCTCGGCCAGGGTGTCGGCGGTGCACTCCCGCACGTCGGCGAGTCCGCGGAGTTCGTCCAGGTGGGTGGGCGGGACGACGCCGTCGGCGGTGAGGAGGACGACTGTCGGTCGCGTGCCCGGGGACCGGTGCTGCTGCGTCATGGACACACCGTAGCGTGCCCGCGACAGCCCCCGCAGATCGTCGGATTGTTGACAATCTGCCCGGAGGGGTCACACACTGGCCCCATGACCGCGCATCTGTCGCCCCTTCTCAAGCAGGCCACGCCCGTCGTGGTGGACCACGCCCTCGGCTCGTGGATCCACGGCACCGACGGCCGCGACTACCTGGACTTCACGACCGGCATCGGCGTGACCAGCACCGGCCACTGCCACCCCGACGTGGTCGCCGCCGCGCGGGAGCAGTGCGGGAAGATCATCCACGCGCAGTACACGACCGTCATGCACCAACCGCTGCTGCAGCTGACGGAGAAGCTCGGCGACCACCTGCCCGAGGGGATCGATTCGGTCTTCTACGCCAATTCCGGCTCCGAGGCGGTCGAGGCCGCCGTCCGGCTGGCCCGCATGGCCACCGGCCGGCCCAACATCGTCACCGTCCAGGGCGGCTTCCACGGACGCACCGTCGCCGCCGCGAGCCTCACCACCGCCGGGACGCGCTTCTCCGCCGGCTTCTCCCCCCTCATGGGCGGGGTGGTGATGACCCCGTTCCCGCACGCCCTGCGGCACGGGTGGAGCGAGGACGACGCGATCGACTTCGCGCTCGCCGAGCTGGACTACCTCATGGCCTCCCGCGTCGACGCCCGCGAGATCGCGGCGTTCCTCATCGAGCCCGTGCTCGGCGACGGCGGCTACATGGCCACCCCGCCGCGCTACCTGCAGGGGCTGCGCGACCGCGCCGACCGGATCGGCGCGCTGCTCGTGCTCGACGAGGTCCAGGCCGGCATCGGGCGCACCGGCCGGTTCTGGGGCCATCAGCACACCGAGGGCCTGGTCCCGGACGTCATCATCACCGCCAAGGGGATCGCCTCGGGCTTCCCTATCTCCGCGATCGCCGCTCCCGAGGCGATCATGGCCAAGGCCTGGCCCGGATCGCAGGGCGGCACCTACGGCGGCAACGCCGTGGCGGCCGCGGCGGGCGTGGCGACCCTCGGGGTGGTCGCCAGGGAGGGTCTGGTGGCCAACTCCGCCGAGCGCGGAACCCAACTCCTCGAGGGACTGCGGCGTAGCCTCGGCGACGTGGGCGAGATCTGCGACATCCGCGGGACCGGGCTCATGCTGGGCGTCGAGTTCGGTGACCCCACCGCTCCCGCGGGCAGTGCCGGTGCGGTGGAGGCCGCCCGCCTGGCCGGAGCGGTCCAGCAGGCGTGCATCGACGAGGATCTGCTCACCCTCACCTGTGGCCCCACGGGCTCGGTGGTGCGCCTCATCCCCGCGCTGGTGGTGACCGCCGACGAGGTCGACGCCGGCGTCGAGCGGTTCACCCGCGCGGTCCACCGGGTGTGCGACGGGGCGGCGTGACCTCCCGCGTCGC
>NZ_JAALEA010000238.1 GCF_014145145.1 Dietzia cercidiphylli | reverse complement strand
CGCCCTGAGCCTCACCGCCTGCACGATCGGCGAGACCGGCGACGACGACACCCCCGCGGGCACCACCACCGCGGTGGCCGAGGCGCCCCGGGACCAGCCGACGAGCGCACCGGGCGCGCCGGACGCAGGCGTCGACCAGTTGGTGCTGAACGCCGACGACGCCCCCGAACTGGGCCTGTCCCCCGTCTCGTCCGAGGACATCGCGGGAGGGGTCGGCGCGCTGGAGGACATCGCCGCGGGGATCCGTGTCGACCCCGAGCGTTGCGCGGACTTCAGCCAGGACGCCTTCCTTGCCCAGGCCGAACCGGGCGCGATGGCGATCCAGGCGGGCCAGAGCGGGAACTCCGCGTACGCGGTGTCCGTGACGACGGTGACCGACAGCCTTCCCGCTCGTGAGCAGCTCATCGCCGACTGCCCGACCATGACGGTCACGATCCCCCTCGAGGGGACCGAGGTGACCACCCGGGCCGAGAACTCGCTGCTGGAACTCCAGGCCCCCGAGGGCGTGGAGCACTTCGCCGCCATTTCGCAGACCAACACCATGGACATGATGGGTCAGGAGATGCTCACGGGGAACGTCCTGATCACCGGGGTCGTGCGGGGGATCGGAGTCTCCGTCACGGTCGCCAACGGTGTGGGGCCGGTCTCCGACGTGGAACGGGACACGGCTGTGGACGCCTTCGGCAAGCAGGTCGAGAAGATCCGGAACGCCTAGCCCCGGGCCCGGGGCCACCAAGGGTCAGGCCCGCTGGGACGAGATGGAGACGACCTCCCCGGTGAGGTAGGTGGTGTAGTCGCTGGCGAGCATGGCGATGGTCGCGGCCACCTCCCAGACGTCGGCGGCCCGCCCGAACGCCTCCTTGGCGGCGAGCTCGTCGAGGAGCTCGGCGGAGGCCGACTTCTCCAGGAACGCGTGGCGGGCGATGGAGGGCGCGATCGCGTTGATGCGCACGCCGAAGTCGGCGCCCTCGATCGCGGAACACCGGGTGAGCGCCATGACGCCGGCCTTGGCCGCCGCGTAGTGCGCCTGCGCCCGCTGCGCGCGCCACCCCAGCACCGAGGCGTTGTTGACGATCACCCCGTTGTGGGGCACGTCGCGGAAGTACCGCAGCGCCGCGCGGGTCGCGCGGAACGTGCCGTTGAGCGTGATGTCGAGGACCCGGTCCCAGTCCTCGTCGGTCATGTCGACCAGCTCACCCTCGCCTCCGAAGCCGGCGTTGTTGACCAGCACGTCGATGCGGCCGAGCTTTTCGGCGGCGCCGGAGATCAGCGCGTCGACGTCCGAGGTCGACTGCACGTTGCAGGTGATGGCCTCGAACCGCTGCTCGGGGAACTCGGCGGCGAGCGTGTCGCGGGCCTCGTTCATGCGGCGCTCGTGGAAGTCCGACACCAGCACGTCGGCACCCTCGAGCGCGGCGCGACGTGCGGCCGAGAACCCGATCCCCGTGCCGGCGGCCGCCGTCACCACGACCTTCTTGCCCGCGAGCAGCCCGTGTCCCGGGGTCTCCTCGGGCACCGTGGACAGCGGGGACGCGGCGAGGGGGGACTTGTGCTGGGTCATGACGGCCTGGCCTCTCGGGGTAGTCCGAGCACGCGCTCGGAGATGATGTTGCGCTGGATCTCGTTGGATCCGCCGTAGATGGTGTCGGAGCGGGTGAACAGGAACAGCCGCTGCCACCGCGCCAACTCGAGATGCTCCGGGTCGTGCAGGTCGTTGGCCGCGCCCTCGGAGTCGTGCGTGGGCCCGGTGAGCGACTCCGCCCCCTGCACGGTCATCGCCAGCTCGCCCAGATCGCGGTGCCAGGTGGCCCACAGGAGTTTGGCCGCGGAGGCGTTACCCCCGGAGGCGTCGCGCTCGGCGAGGGTACGCAGCGCATGGGCGCGGATCACCTTGAGCCCGACCCAGGCGCGCGTGATCCGTTCGCGCACCGCGGGGACCTCCGCGCTGCCGTTGGACCGGGCCATGGCCACGATCTGGTCGAGCTCGCGGGCGAAGCCCACCTGCTGACCGAGCGTGGACACACCCCGCTCGAACTCCAGCAGGGTCATGGCGACCTTCCAGCCCTCGCCCCGCTCCCCCACGATCATCCCGGCGTCGGTGACGGCATCGTCGAAGAAGACCTCGTTGAACTCCGAGGTCCCGGTGAGCTGCTGGATCGGCCTGATCTCGACGCCCGGCTGGTCCAGCGGCACCAGCAGGAAGCTCAGGCCCTTGTGACGGCTGGTCCCCTCCTCGGTCCGGGCCACGACGAACACCCACTGGCTCAGGTGCGCCAGGGAGGTCCACACCTTCTGCCCGTGCAGATGCCATCTGCCGTCCTCGCCCAGGCGCGCGGTGGTGGACACGTTCGCCAGATCGGATCCAGCGCCGGGCTCGGAGTACCCCTGCGCCCACAGTTCGGTGACGTCGAGGATCCGCGGCAGGAAACGGTCCTTCTGCTCCTGCGTACCGTGCGCGATGAGGGTGGGCCCGAGCAGCGTCTCGCCCAGGTGCGACACCCGCGCCGGGGCGTCGGCCTTGGCGTACTCCTCGTGCACGCGGACCTGCTGGCTCAGGGATGCCCCGCGGCCGCCGTACTCGACCGGCCAGCCCACGCAGGTCCACCCGGCCTCGGCCATGTGCCGCTCCCAGGCCAGGCGTCGGGCGAAGAACTGGTGCTCGCTGCCGGGCCCGCCGGTGCCCTTGATCTCGGCGAAGTCTCCGGTCAGGTTGTCGTCCAGCCACGTGCGGAACTCCGCGGCGAACTCGTCGTCGGTCATCTCCGACGCCGGCCTGGTGCTCTGGGTCATGGGGCCACTCTACCAAGCACTTGCTTGGTTTGCCGGAACCGGCCGCCCCCACTGACCGCGTCGGGTGTGATGGTCGACATGAGCACACCCGTCACGCCCCTGGAGGGCAAGGTCGCACTGGTCACCGGCGCCGCCCGGGCACAGGGCCGGGCCCACGCCGTCCGTCTCGCCTCGGAGGGCGCGGACGTCGTGGTCACCGACATCTGCGCCCCGGTGTCCGAGTCCGTTTCCTACCCGGCGCCGACACCGGACGATCTCGCCGAGACCGTTCGCCTGGTCGAGGAGGCCGGGGGCAGATCCCTCTCGGCCGTCCTCGACATCCGGGAACTGGGCGCGCTGCAGGACCTGGTCACCCGCACCATCGCCACCTTCGGCCGGCTGGACATCGTCGTCGCCAACGCCGGCGTCCTCAACTGGGGCCGGCTGTGGGAGCTGCCGGAGGACGACTGGGACATGGTCATCGGCGTCAACCTCAGCGGCACGTGGCGGACGATCCGCGCGGCGGTGCCGGCGATGATCTCCGCGGGCAACGGCGGGTCGATCATCATCGTCAGTTCGTCGGCGGGCCTCAAGGCCACGCCGGGCAACGGGCACTACTCGGCCTCCAAGGCCGGCCTGGTCGCGCTGACCAACTCACTCGCCCTCGAGGCGGGCGAGTTCGGCATCCGGGTCAACTCGATCCACCCGTACTCGGTGGACACGCCGATGATCGACCCCGACGGCATGGCGGAGATCTTCGGCCGGTTCCCGTCGTACCTGCACAGCTTCTCGCCGATGCCCCTCAAGAACGTCCTCGCGGACGGCGTCAGCACCCTGGCGGACTTCATGCCCCCCGAGGAGGTCGCCGACGTGGTGTCGTTCCTGGCCGGGGACGGTTCCCGCTCGATCTCGGGGGTCCAGGTCCCGTTCGACCGGGGCGCGCTCAGGTACTGAGCACGGGGCCGACCAAGCAGGTGCTTGGTACCGTGGTGGGCGCCACACTCGCAGCACCCGAGGAGTCCGCGATGAACGACAGCTCCACCGCCGCCCCCCGCGACGTCGAGACCACCCGCGACGTCGAGACCACCGCCGCGGCCCTGCGCCGGGCGGCGGCACTCTGGCCGGATCGCGAGGCGGTCGCCGACGTCCAGCCCGGTCAGGACACCCGGTGGACGTGGGCGCAGCT
>NZ_JAALEA010000237.1 GCF_014145145.1 Dietzia cercidiphylli | reverse complement strand
GGCGCTGGCGGCGGCCGGCCCGGACGCGGCGGTGATGGGCGGCGGACAGATCTACGCCGCCGCGCTCGGCTCAGCCGACGAGTGCCTGGTCACCGAGATCGACGCGGACGCCCCGGGGACCGTGCTGGCCCCGGAGCTGGACGGGACGTGGGAGCGGGTCGAGGTCGGCGAGTGGATCACCGATCCGCGGAGCCGCGTCGAGGGGCACGACGACGAGGTCCGGCACCGGCACACGGTGTGGCGGCGGCGGCCCGGCTCATCTGCCTGAAACCGCCGTCTGCCTAGAACCACTTCCACGTCTTGGGGATCCGCTCCCCCGCCGCGAGGATCTTGATCTTCACCCCGGCCATGAAGCCGTTGATCTCGAAGTCCAGGTGCGGACCGCCACGGATGTCGTAGCGGCCCTCGTCGATCTTGAGCTCGGACCACGTCCGATTGCCGGTCACCGCGACCGAGACTCCCGGGGGCAGCAGGATCTTGGCGTTGGCGGCCCACAGGTCGAGCTGGATGTGGGTGCGCGGGCGGTCGACCACGGCCTCACGGGCGTCGAGGTAGATCTCGCCCATCCAGGACGTCAGCCGGTAGTCGTCCGGGAGGGACCACCGGCCTTCCCGCTTGAGCGTGTCGAAGACCGAGGTCTTTCTCCGGCTCTCGTCGACGGTGATCGCCCCCGTCGGCCGGGTGGCCGGTGGCTGCGCCGAGGAAGGGGTGGGCCCCGCGCCGGGACTCAGCGGCAGTCCGCTCAGGGCCACCTCCAGCTCGGCGGGGCAGGTCGCGGACCAGATCCTGGCGGCCCGGTCCGAGAACTCGGCGAGGGACAGCTCTCCCCGCCCCACCATCGCCTCCAGTCTCTGCTGAGCGAGGGCCCGCGGGTCGGTGTGCGGCTCCTGGGTCATGCCCCCAGGTTACTCAGCGGGTGAGGTCCTTCATCATCGACCGCATCTGCGCGGACAACTCGTCGGCCATGTCCTGCAGGCCGCCCGAGATGACCTGTGCCAGCAGCGCCGGGTTCTGTGCCTCGATGACGCAGCCCCCGGAGGACTCGCGGACCACGACGTTGCAGGGCAGCAGCAGCGCGACCTCCTTGCTCACGTCGAACGCCTCACCGGCGAACCCGGGGTTGCACGCCCCGAGGATCAGGACGCGCTCGATGTCCTTGTCGATCTTCTTCTTGAGCGTGGCGGTGAGATCGATCTCGTGGAGGATCCCGAAGCCGCGGTCGGCGAGCGCCTCGCGGGTCGCCTCCACCGCCTCGTCGAATCCCATCGCCGTGTACGTACCGATTCCGACGTCCATGTCGCAGTCCTCACGTCTGTGGTCGGGTGATGTCTTCCGCGTACCGGGGCCAGCATCCCACGGCCCCGGGGAGCGGTCAGGCGAGCGAGAGGAAGAGCTTCTCCAGCTCGGCCACGGTGATCCCGTCCTCGCCGGTCTCGCCGTCGCCCGCGAGGCATTCCTGGATGTTGGAGCTGATGATCTTGAACCCGGCGCGGTCCAGCGCCTTGGAGACCGCCGCCAGCTGGGTGACGACGTCCTTGCAGGGGCGCTCCTGCTCGACCATGTCGATCACCGCGTTGAGCTGTCCCCGCGCCCGGCGCAGGCGGTTGAGCACCTGCGTCCTCGCCTCGTCGTCAGCCATCTCGGGCCCTCCTGCTCTCTCGCGGATGCGGATGTCGATCCGGACCCCAGTGTACCCGTGGGGGTATCGCTGTCCAGTCCGGTGTACGGAGCGGGCCCCGGTCCACCCCCTCGAGGGGAACCGGGGCCCACGGTTGCCGCGGTCGTGCCCGCAGCGCCGGCCGTGCCGGCGGAGTCGCAGGGGATCAGTCGTCGTGGACGATGATCCCGCGGACCATGCCGTCGCCGCCGGACTCCATGATCTCGTAGCCCTCGTTGACCTGATCGAGCGTGAAGCGGTGCGTGATCAGCTCGTCGAGCTTGAGCTGCTTCTCGTCCCACAGCCGCAGGATGTTGGGGATGTCGTGGAAGGCGTTGGCCGACCCGAACAGTGACCCCTTGATGACCTTCTCGTACTGGGAGACGAACAGCCCGGTGAGGTTGATGGACTGGTTGTCGAGGCCGCCCATGGAGGTGAGGACCACGACCCCCCGCTTACCCACCATGTCGGTGGCGTCGGCGGTCACCTTAGCGTCCGCCACGCCGATCGTGATGATGGCCTTCTCGGCCATGTTCCCCCAGGTCAGGCCCGGAAGCTCGGCCTTGGCCTGGTCGACGTCCGAGTAGACGTGGGTGGCGCCGAACTCCGTGGCCTTGGCCAGCTTCGACTCGTCCGTGTCGATGGCCAGGATGAATCGCGCGCCGGCGTGCTTCGCGCCCTGGATCGCGTTGATGCCGATGCCGCCGATGCCGAAGACGACGACGGTGTCACCGGCCCGGACGTCGGCTGAGTAGACGGCCGATCCCCAGCCGGTGGTGACGCCGCAGCCGACCAGCGCCGCGACCTCGAAGGGGATCCAGTCCTGGACCTTGACCACCGAGTTCATGTTGGCGACGGTGTACTGCGAGAACGTGCCGAGGGTGCACATGGCGCCGGCGGTCTCGCCGTTCTCGAGGGCGAACGGGTACCGGCCGTCGGCCATCTCGCCGATCGTGCCGTTGAGTCCGCCGTCGCACAGGTTGGTCATGCCGCGCGCACAGGCGGAGCACTTGCCACAGGCCGGAATGAACGACCCCACCACGTGGTCGCGGGGCTGGACGTGGGTCACGCCGGGGCCGACCGCCTCGACGACGCCCGCGCCCTCGTGCCCGCCGACGATCGGCAGACGCCCGGGCAGGTCACCACTGGTGATGTGGAGGTCGGAATGGCAGAGACCGGCGACCTTCCACTTGACGAGCACCTCGCCGAAGTGGGGGCCGTCGAGCTCGGCCTCCACGATCTCGAACGGCTTGCCCAGCTCTCGGGCGATGGCGGCCTTGGTCTTCATTCGACTCCCTCCGGGCGCGACGGGGTGATCCCGTCACTGGAACGTGTTCTCATCACGATATCCGCATCGGTCCACCGGGGATCGGCAAACCGAGAACCTGTTCCAATTTCGGCGCGCGGGCGCGCCGGAGGGAGTGGGCCGACTCAGCCCTGGGCGTCGCCCTGCTGGGCCTGGGCCTCTTCGACCGCCTTGCGGACCTCGTCCATGTCGAGCCCCTTGATCTGCTCGACCAGGTCGTCGAGCGCCTGCTCCGGGATCGCACCGGAGTGACGGAACACGGCGATGCCCTCGCGGAACGCCATGAGCGTGGGGATCGACTGGATCTGCAGCATCGCGCCCAGCTGCTGCTCCGCGTCGGTGTCGACCTTCGCGAAGGTCAGCTCGGGGTTCTTGCCGGAGACCTTCTCGAACACCGGCCCGAAGGCCTTGCAGGGGCCACACCACTCGGCCCAGAAGTCCACCAGGACGATGTCGTTGTCGGTGACGGTCTTCTCGAAGTCGGCGGTCGTGATGTCGACGGTGGTCATACGAATGCCCTCCTAGCGGGACGGGGCGGCTCTCGTCCCGTCGTCTCTCGTCGCCAGCCTACGGACAGCCCGCGCCTGCGACGACCTTCTCGCACGGACCATACCCGTGTGGGTATTCAAGGTCGTGCAGTGAGGAACAACGTCGCCCGATCGGGGTTATTCCCCCCGCGCCCCCGGGCGGGGCGGGGATCCGAGGATCTCCGCCAGGAACCACTCGAGTTGGTCCAGGAAGACCGCGTTGTCGTCCCCGGCCACCATGTGACCGGCGTCCGCGACCTCGTGGGTGTACGCGTGCGGGAGGTGCCGCAGCAGGTGGGCCACCGACTCGTCGCTGACGATGTCCGATCGCGACCCCCTGATGAGCATGGTCGGCTCGGTGACGTGGGGCACGATCCCCTCGAAGTAGTCGTTCCCGATCTCGGCGTTGTCCCCGGTGGCGCCCGCGACGAAGCGCGGGTCCCAGTGCCAGTACCACCGGCCGTCGCCCTTCTGGCGGAGATTCTTGCGCAGTCCGTCCAGGTTCGTCGGGCGCTGACGACCCGGCTGGTAGGCGGCGATCGCCTCGGCGGCGGCCTCCAGGTCCGCGAACCCGTCGAGCCCCGACCGCATGAACTCCCCGATCCGCTGGACGCCCTTCGCCTCGATCTTCGGGGTAACGTCCACCAGCACCAGCGCCCGTGCGACGGGCTTGGCGGTCCCCAGCGCCAGCAGTCCGGTCAACCCCCCGAGCGAGGCGCCCACGAGAACCGGCAGCCGGCCGGGGAAGCGGGCGGCGACGATCAACTCGAGATCATCGACCATGCGGTGGATGTCGTAGTCCCCGTCCTCCGCCCAGTCGCTGTCACCGTGGCCCCGCGCGTCCATCGTCGTGACCCGGTACCCCTCGGTCGCGAGTCGCCGGGCGGCGCGGTTCCACGAGTTCCTGGTCTGCGCCCCGCCGTGCAGCATGAGGATCTCGTCGACCGGATCCGCATCACCGATCGGCTCCCACACGTCGCCGACGAGCATCCCGGCCGCACCGGCGAGCGTGAAGGACCGGGGTTCGGCGGTGTGGGGGTGATCACTGCGGGTCTCGATCTCGCTACTCGTCATGGTGACCCTTCCGCCCGCACTCCCACCTCGGCGGCGGAACGTGTTCTCATACCGGTTCTACCACGAGTTCCCGGCGATCACCCGCGCGGCGAGGTCCTCGGCCACCGCGAGGACGGAGAGATAGGGGCCGCACCGCGGCAGGACCGGGAACACCGAGGCGTCGGCCACCCGCATACCCTCGCAGCCCAGGACCCGGCCGGAATCGTCGACCACCTCACCGATCCGCGCCGACCCCGCGAGGTGCTGGGAGGTCGACGGGACGGGTGCGGGCCGCGGCCCACCACCGGAGATGCCCAGGCGGTCCGCGACCATCCCGGCGGCCTGGTCGAGCGCCGAAGCGTCGCGGGGGTCGTCGGCCAGCACCACCCGCGGGCCGTCTCCCCTGGAGCTCCCCTCCCGCACGTGGCCCCGGCCCACGGGGTTCATCAGGGCCACCCCGATCCGGTGCGGCTGGGGGTCCAGGCCGGGGATCACCCGGTGCATCGGGACCGAGTAGGGCCGCACCTCGATCTCCGCGAGGCCCGTCGGCCCGGGCAGACCGAGCCGGACCACGTGGGAGAGCAGGGGCGGCGGGACGAGCGGGTCACCCTCCCCCGGACCCCAGTCGGGCGGCAGGTCCAGCAGGACCTCCGGATGCTCCTGCGTGCTCCGCCCGACCGGGTGGCCGGACCGCGGCCCGATCCCCGAGCGCAGCAGGACCTCGGCCGTCCCGATCGACCCCGCGCACAGGATCACCTCCCGGGCGGTGATCTCATCGTCGTCGTCGAGCACCACTCCCTCGCACCGTCCCCCGGTGCGTCCACCGGACCACCGGAGCTCGCGGACCGGCGAGCCCGTCAGCACCCGCACACCCGCGCCCGCGGGGCCCCAGGCGTCGAACGCGGTGACCCGCC
>NZ_JAALEA010000236.1 GCF_014145145.1 Dietzia cercidiphylli | reverse complement strand
ACTCGCTGCCGCCCATCGAGGTGCCGGCGGTCGAGCAACTGCGACGCGAACGCCTGGCGGCCGCCCGCCGTTGACGCCTGCCAGCCCGCCGGTGGGGCTTTTCAGCCCGCCGGTGGGGCGGCCGCCGGTGGGAACAGCGAGTCGGTCCAGCGCTGCCACCCGGCGGTGAGCGCGTCGCGGTCGAATCCCTCGCCGAAGTAGTAGTGGACGACGGTGACCATGCCCCATGCCCAGCGGGTGCGTGCTGTCGGAGCTGTCATGACCCGGGGGTGGACGCCCCCGGGTCGCACTCGATCAGTCGGCCGGAGGGCGGCGCTCGCCTACGCTCGGATCCATGTGTATCCACCACGGCACCGCCACCCTCACCGGCTCCGTGACCCCTCCCGATCCCGCGCACGAGGCAGCACAGGTGCGCGCCCTGTGGGAGCCGCTGGGTCTTCCGGGGATCATCGACGTCCACACGCATTTCATGCCCGACCGGGTGATGGCCAAGGTGTGGGACTACTTCGACGCCGCCGGCCCCAAGGTCGGGCGGACGTGGCCGATCACCTATCGGGAGGCCGAGGACGAGCGTGTCGCCCGCCTGAGGTCCTACGGCGTACTGGCGTTCTCGTCGATGCTGTACCCGCACAGGGCGGACATGGGGGCGTGGCTCAACTCGTGGTCGGCGGACTTCGCCTCACGGCACCCCGACTGCCTGCACACCGCGACGTTCTTCCCCGAGCCGACCGCAGGAGACTACGTCCGGGACGCGATCGAGGCCGGGGCCCGGGTGTTCAAGTCGCACATCCAGGTGGGCGAGTACGACCCTCGCGATCCGCTGCTGGACCCGGTGTGGGACCGGCTCTCGGAGGCGCAGGTGCCCACGGTGATCCACTGCGGTAGCGGCCCCGTGGCGGGTCCCTTCACGGGGCCGGAGCCGGTCGCTGACGTGCTCGAGCGGTTCCCGGATCTTCCGCTGATCATCGCCCACATGGGCATGGGCGAGTACTCGGAGTTCCTGGATCTGGCCGAGCGGTACAGCGGCGTCTACCTGGACACGACCATGGCGTTCACCGACTTCGTCGAGGAGATCAGCCCGTTCCCGGCCTCAGAGCGCGGGCGGCTCGCCGATCTGGGGCACAAGATCCTCCTGGGGACCGACTTCCCCAACATCCCCTACCCGTTTGCGCACCAGCTCGACGCCCTGGCGGGACTCGGGATGGGCGATGACTGGCTACGGGCGGTGTGGCACGGGAACGCCGCGAAGCTCTTCGATCTCTGACGGACCGGTCCGGCCCGCCGCGCCACTGTCCCCTCCGGGGATCCGCTGCTCCACCGGCTCGGGGGATGGTTCGGGAGACGGCCGGGGGGTCGGGGGCTCACTCTGCTCCGGACGGAGCACGCCTCCCGACCGCGCGGGCTGGGAGGGGCCACCGGACAGGATGCGGCGGCCGGACAGTGCACTGCCCAGGGTCAGCTCGTCCGCGAACTCGAGATCCGCACCCATGGGCAGGCCCGAGGCGAGGCGGCTCACCACGAGTTCGGGGAACGGCCGCAGCAGCCTGGCCAGGTACGTGGAGGTGGCCTCGCCAGTGGTGTTGGGGTCGGTCGCGATGATGATCTCCGCGATCTCCTCGCCCTCGAACTCCTCCCCGACCCGCCTCATCAAGGCTGCGATGCGCAGTTCGTTGGGCCCGATGCCGTTGATGGGATCGAGCGCGCCACCGAGCACGTGATAGAGCCCGCGGAACTCGCGGGTGCGCTCGATGGCCTCGATGTCCTTGGGCTCCTCGACCACACAGACGAGCGTGGGGTCGCGCCGCGGGTCGGAGCAGATGCGGCAGCGTTCGGCCGCCGACACCGTGCCGCAGACCTCGCAGTACGTGACGCCGTCGACCACCGCCTGCAGCGCGGAACGCAGCCGCTCCACCGACTCCGGCTCCGCCTGCAGGAGGTGGAAGGCCAGCCGCTGCGCGGACTTCGGACCGACGCCCGGCAGTTTGCCGAACTCGTCGATCAGGTTCTGGACTGGTCCCTCGTACATCGCCGTTCCTGTGCTGTGTCGTTCCCGGCGACGGATGCGACGCCGGGTGGCGGGTCCCGGAGCTCCCCGGGTCCCGCCGGGCTCACATGCCCAGGCCGCCCATCATGTCGCCGAGGCCGCCACCGGAGGCCAGCGGGCCGAGCCGCGACTCCGCGAGCTGCTGGACCTTGGTGTGGGCGTCGCCGAACGCGCCGACGAGCAGATCCTGCAGCGTCTCGATGTCCTCGGGGTCCACGACCTTGGGGTCCACCGTGACACCGGTGACCTCACCGGTGCCGCGCATGGTGACGGTGACGAGGCCGCCACCGGCCTGGCCGTCGACCGTGCTCGCGGCGATCTCCTGCTGCGCCTGGGCGAGCTGGGCCTGCATCTGCTGGGCCTGCTCGAGGAGGGCGTTCATGTCGGGTCCGGGCTGCATGGCGGGTCCTTTCGGCTGGTGCCGTTCTGGGCCGGGGCGGCCCCGGTCGGTCGGAACCCAGGGTAACCGCACCATCGGACAGCGTGCCCCGCCGCGCGGCGGGGCGGGCCGCTCAGCGCTCGAGCGGGCGGGCCCCGAGGTGCTCTTTGAGCAACTGGAGCGCGATGTCCTCGCCGGTCCGGTGATCGATGTTCTGCGGCCCACTGCGGGCCTCGTCCACCATCTCCTCCTCGCTCACCGGGGGCGGTGGCGGACCGTCGGGTTCACCGGCCTCCGGCTCGGGCTCCTCGGGCGGCGGCGGGATGTCGTCGTACCCGCCACCGGGCGCACCGCCCTCGCCGGACCGCCCGTATCCCGCACCCTGACCGGCGTCACCCCCACGGAGCCGACGCTGCCACCCCTGGGGTTCGGGCTGCTGCGCGTTC
>NZ_JAALEA010000235.1 GCF_014145145.1 Dietzia cercidiphylli | reverse complement strand
GTCCGCGCGCGGGTGCCGGTGGCCTCGGCCACCGCCTGCGCCGGCGTCCTCGACGCCCTTCGCGGGCTGGGCCCGGTCTCCGCGTGGTCGGTGACCGGATCGGAGCCGCTCCGCGTGCCGGAGCCGGGGGAGGACGGGAGGTGTCCCGGGATGGCCAATCTGGCCTTCCTGCGTCGCCCCGGGCGGCTGGACCGCGACGAATGGCTGCGCGTCTGGCTCGAGGAGCACACGCCGGTGGCGATCGAGACGCAGTCCACCACCGCCTACACCCAGCACGTGGTGGTCCGCGCACTGACCGGGGACGCGCCGGAGATCGCGGGGATCGTCGAGGAGGTGTTCCCGATCGAGGCGGCCGGGGACCTCGGGGTGTTCTTCGACTCCCGGGGCAGCGATGAGAGGATGAGCCACAACATCAAGGCCATGACCGCCTCGACGGCCCGGTTCCTCGACGACGGCACGGTCGACGCGATCCCCACGGGACGGTACGTGATGCGTATCCGGAGCCCGCACGTGTGACAATGGGGGCATCGCCCGGTCGGACCGCACCCCGCCACGCCCGGGCCCGCCTCCAGGAGTGATCGAGATTCCCAACTTCGCAGAGACGACGTTCACCGATCCCGCCAGGATCAGGAACTTCTGCATCATCGCCCACATCGACCACGGCAAGTCGACGCTCGCCGACCGCATGCTGCAACTCACCGGCGTGGTCGAGGAGCGGCTCATGCGCGCCCAGTACCTCGACCGGATGGACATCGAGCGCGAACGCGGCATCACCATCAAGGCGCAGAACGTCCGCCTGCCGTGGGTGCCGCGGTCCGGCCCCCACCAGGGCGAGGAGATCGTCCTGCACATGATCGACACCCCGGGCCACGTGGACTTCACCTACGAGGTCTCCCGCGCCCTCGAGGCGTGCGAGGGGGCGATCCTGCTGGTCGACGCCGCGCAGGGCATCGAGGCCCAGACGCTGGCCAACCTCTACCTGGCCATGGAGAACGACCTCGAGATCATCCCGGTGCTCAACAAGATCGACCTCCCGGCCGCGGACCCGGACCGGTTCGCCGAGGAGATCTCCCACATCGTGGGGTGCGAGCCGGACGACGTCCTGCGGGTCTCCGGCAAGACGGGCATGGGCGTCGAGGAACTGCTGGACAGGGTGTGCGAGCGGATCCCGGCGCCCGTGGGCGACCCGGACGCCCCGGCCCGCGCGATGATCTTCGACTCGGTCTACGACACCTACCGCGGCGTGGTCACCTACGTCCGGGTGTTCGACGGCTCGCTCAACCCGCGCGAGAAAGTCAGGATGATGTCGACGGGGTCGACGCACGAGGCGCTCGAGGTCGGGATCATCTCGCCGGAGCCCAAAGCGACGAAGGGGCTCGGGCCCGGCGAGGTCGGTTATCTCATCACCGGCGTCAAGGACGTCCGCCAGTCCAAGGTCGGCGACACCATCACCAGCGCCCGCGGCGGGGCGGAGGAGCCGCTCGCGGGGTACGCCGAGCCCAACCCCATGGTGTTCTCCGGGCTCTACCCGATCGACGGGTCCGACTACCCGGTCCTGCGCGACGCCCTGGACAAGCTCCAGCTCAACGACGCCTCGCTGGACTACGAGCCGGAGACCTCGGTCGCGCTCGGCTTCGGCTTCCGCTGCGGATTCCTGGGTCTGCTGCACATGGAGATCACCCGGGACCGGTTGGAGCGGGAGTTCAACCTGGACCTCATCTCCACCGCCCCGAACGTGGTGTACCGCGTGGTCGCCGAGGACGGGAGCGAGCACCAGGTCACCAACCCGTCGTACTGGCCCGAGGGCAAGCACCGCGAGATCTTCGAGCCAATCGTCAAGTGCACGATCATCGTTCCCAGCGAGTTCGTGGGCACCGTCATGGAACTGTGCCAGTCCAAGCGCGGCGAGATGAAGGGCATGGACTACCTGTCCGAGACCCGCGTCGAGCTGCGCTACGTCATGCCGATGGGCGAGATCATCTTCGACTTCTTCGACTCGCTCAAATCCCGCACCAAGGGCTACGCGTCGATGGACTACGAGGAGGCCGGTGAGCAGGCGTCCGATCTGGTCAAGGTCGACATCCTGCTGCAGGGCGAGGCCGTGGACGCGTTCAGCGCGATCGTGCACCGCGACTACGCCCAGGCCTACGGCAACAAGATGACGGGCAAGCTCAAGGAGCTCATCCCGCGTCAGCAGTACGAGGTGCCCATCCAGGCGGCGATCGGCGCGAAGATCATCTCCCGCGAGAACATCCGCGCCATCCGCAAGGACGTGCTGTCCAAGTGCTACGGCGGCGACATCAGCCGCAAGCGCAAGCTGCTCGAGAAGCAGAAGGAGGGCAAGAAGCGCATGAAGTCGATCGGCCGCGTGGACGTGCCCCAGGAGGCCTTCGTGGCAGCGCTGTCCGCGGAGTCGAGCGCGGACAAGAAGTAGCGGCCGTCGGCTCCGCGTGGGCTCACGCCCAGTGCCTCGCTCTGTGCCGCCGCACGGCGGACCGGTTGGTGCAGCGGGTCGAGCAGTACCGCTTGCGCCCGTTGCGGGTGGTGTCGGCGAAGACGTCCGAGCAGTCGTCGGCCGCGCATCTGGCCAGCCGGTCGATGCCCCGTGAGGTCAGGTGGAGTGCGGTCCCCACCGAGAACATGGCGGTGAGGAGCCGCGCGAACGAGACGTCGTCCGCGCGGTAGTGGACGTGCCAGTGGCCGTCGTGGTCGGTCAGTCGCGGCGGCGCCGAGTGGTCGGCGAGCAGGGCGTTGAGGGCGTCGGCCCGCCCGCGGGGGTCGGTGGTGTCGACGACGACGAGCCAGTCGTCGAGAAACGTCAGCACCTCCTCGAGGTCCTCGTCACACGCCCCCCGGTCGATGGTCACCCCCGATTCGCGGCAGCGGTCCACCAGTTCGCGGGTGGTGCGGGGGCGGCGGTTCGCCAGGTCGGCGGCGAGGGTCACCGGATCGGCCCCGTAAGGGTTGATATACACAAACCGATTACAGCACAGTGATCGGTATGCCTCAGTCATTCGCGGGTCTGGCCGCGTCCCCGGCGGTGGGGGTCTCGGTGTGGGTCCTGGCCGCGCTCGTGCTGGCCGCGTTCGTCGCAGGCTGGGTCGACTCGGTGGTCGGCGGGGGAGGACTCATCCAGCTCCCGGCGCTGGTGCTCGGACTGCCCGCGGATGCCTCGACCCCGGAGATCCTCGGGACCAACAAACTCTCCTCGGTCGCCGGGACGCTGGTCGCCTCCCTGACCTACCTGCGCCGGATCCGGGTGCCGATCGGGATGGTGCTCCCGCTGGTGGTCGCGGCCTTCGCCGGGTCGGCCGCCGGCTCGTCGGTCGCCAGGTTCATCGCGAGGGACCTGCTCACGCCGGTCGTCCTGGTGGCCGTCATCGTGGTGGGCGCCTACACGTGGTTCCGGCCCACCATGGGTCGCACCCACGAGAACCGGTACACCGGGTGGGCGCGCATCTGGCGATCGGCGCTGATCGGTCTGCTGATCGGGTTCTACGACGGGGTCCTGGGTCCGGGGACCGGGTCGTTCTTCGTGATCGCGATCGTCGCGTTCCTGGGCTTCGGCTTCCTGCAGGGGACCGTGGCGGCCAAGCTCGCCAACCTCACCACCAACATCGCCTCGATCCTGGTGTTCGGCATCCACGGCGAGGTGCTGTGGCTCATCGGTGGCTGTATGGCGGTGGCCAACCTCACCGGGGGGTTCATCGGCGCGCGGATGGCGATGCGACACGGCAACGAGTTCATCCGGGTGGTGTTCCTCGTGGTCATCGGCATCCTGGCGGTCAAGTTGGCGTGGGACACGGTGGCCCAGTGGACGTGAGGCGTCCCGCGGAGCCGACGTAGACTCGCCCCCATGACCCTCCCGAGCCCCGAACCCGGCCGCCACCCGCTGCTCGACGAGTCACCGTTGCCGTACGGGTTGCCCGACTTCGCGGCGATCGACGAGGCGGAACTGGAGCCGGCCATCCGGACGGCGATCGACGACCACGCGGCCGAGGTCGCGGCGATCGTGGCCAACCCGGAACCGCCGTCCGTCGCCAACACGGTCATCGCCCTCGAGCGGTCGGGCCGGGCGCTCCACCGGGTCCTGTCGGTGTTCTACGGGCTCCTCGGTCCGGATGCGACCCCCGCCCGGCTCGACGTGGACCGGGTGGTCTCGCCGCTCCTGGCCGCCCACGGCTCGGCCGTCATGACCGATCAGGGCCTCCACGCGCGGGTCGACGCCGTCCACTCGGCGTTGGAGTTGGGGGAGCTGGAGGTCGACGACGAGACCGCGCGGCTGATCCGTCGGCATCACCGTGACCTCCTCCGGGCGGGTGCGGGACTCGACGAGGCGGGCCGCGAGCGGCTGACGGCGATCGACACCCGGTTGGCCGAACTGACCACGGCGTTCGGGGAGAACCTGCTCGCCTCCACCGCCGAGCTCGCCGTCCCCGTGACCGACGAGGCGGAGCTGGCCGGGCTGCCCGCGTCCATGCGCTCATCGCTCGCCGCCGCGGCCGCGGAGGCGGGACGCGAGGGTTGGCTCATCCCGCTGGGACTGCCCACGGTGCAGCCGATCTCCGCGTGGCTGGACCATCAGGGTCTGCGGCGGCGGGTCATGGAGGCCTCGCTGCGACGGGGTTCGACCCCGGAGCACGACAACTCCCCGATCGTCCTGGAGATCGTCCGGCTCCGCGCCGAGCGCGCGCACCTGTTGGGGCTGGGCTCCCACGCCGAGCACGTACTCGCCGTGGAGACGGCCGGGTCGCCCGATGCGGCACGAGGTCTGCTGCTCGACGTGGTCGACGCCGCCGTCACCAATGCCCGCAACGAGGCCAAGGACCTGCTCGGCGGGGAGGACCGCGAGTTGAACCCGGCCGACTGGGCCTGGGAGTCCGAGCGGCTGCGCGCCGACCGCTTCCAGGTGGACGACGCACGCGTCCGGCCGTACTTCGAGCTCGAGCGCGTGCTGCGCGACGCGGTCATGCACTCGGCCTCCGAGCTCTACGGCCTGCGCTTCGCCGAGCGGACGGACCTGCGCGGATTCCTCCCGGACGTCCGGGTGATCGAGGTCTTCGACGACCAGCGGGACCAGCCCGACGCCGGGATCGGTCTGCTGCTCCTCGACTACTACGCACGTCCGACCAAGCGGGGCGGGGCCTGGATGAGTTCGTTCCGCGACCAGTCCCGGCTCCTGGATTCGCGTCCCGTCGTCGTCAACGTCATGAACCTGTCCCGCCCCGCGGCGGGTGAGCCGACGCTGCTCACCATGGACGAGGTCACGACGATGTTCCACGAGTTCGGGCACGCCCTCCACGGCCTGCTCTCGGACGTGGAGTACCCGGTGTTCTCCGGGACCTCGGTGCCGCGCGACTTCGTCGAGTTCCCCTCACAGGTCAACGAGATGTGGGCGCGCCGGCCGGAGATGCTCGCGCGATACGCCCGGCACGTGGAGACGGGGGAGCCGATCGCCGAGGATCTGGTCGCGCGGATGCGGGAGGCCGAACGCTTCGGTGAGGGGCAGGCCACCGTCGAGTACCTCGCCGCCGCCCTACTGGACCTGGCCTGGCACTCGCTGACCCTCGAGGAGGCCGAGGCGGTGACGGATGTCGACGAGTTCGAGGCCAGGGTGCTCGCCGAGGCGGGACTCGACGTCCCCGGCGTCGAGCCCAGGTACCGGTCGCGGTACTTCCAGCACATCTTCGCCGGCGGGTACTCGGCGGCCTACTACTCCTACTTCTGGGCCGAGGTGCTCGACGCGGACGCCGCCGAGTGGTTCGCCGAACGTGGGGGACTGAAGCGGTCCTCGGGGGACGCGATGCGCCGTGAGGTCCTGTCCCGCGGCGGGGCGATCGACTTCCTCGACGCCTACCGGGCGATGCGCGGTGCGGACCCGAGTCCCTCGGCGCTGCTGCGCCGCCGGGGCCTGGACAGTTCGGTGGTGGGCGGCCGCGAGGTCGCCACCGCCGGCCGGTCGTAGGATCGATCCGTGACGGCATTCCTCGAGTTCTGGGACAGGGTCGAGCTCTGGCTCGCCACCCTGCCGTTCCCCCTGCAGGTGTTCATCATGCTCGCCGCCGGAGTCCCGCTGTTCTTCCTGGTCGCGGTGGTCGTCGAGCGGGTGGCCGATGTGCTCGTGCACCGGTTCCGGGGGCTCGTCGCCGCCGGGGACCCCGAGACCGGGAAGGAGGTCCTGTAGATGCCCCGGTCGCGTGTGACTCTCGCCCTGATCCTGCTGATCGCGCTCGTCGTGATCGCGTGGCTCATCCTCGACGTCTGGTGAGGACGGGCCGTCCGCGGAACCGACTCTGCGGGACGGACTCCGGACGTACACTCCCTCCATGCAGCGCCTGAGTGGACTTGACGCCAGCTTCCTCTACTTCGAGACCAGGGCCCAGCTCCTGCACGTGTGCGGGTTGATCGTCCTCGACGGGTCCGAGATGAACGGCGGCTACTCGTTCGACGCGCTGCGCGCGGAACTCGCCCGCCGGGTCACCGGGATGCCGGGTTTCCGGCGCAAGTTGCACGACTCACTGCTGAACATCGACCACCCGGTGTGGGTCGAGGCCGAGGACTTCAACATCGACCACCACCTCCACCGGGTCGGCCTGCCGGAACCGGGTGGTGACGAGGTCCTTGCCGAGTTGTGCGGTCACCTGGCCAGCCAGCCGATAGACCGATCGATGCCGCTGTGGCAGATGTACGTCATCGAGGGGCTGCCCGACGGACGGTTCGCGGTGTTCGCCAAGATGCACCACTCGACCGTCGACGGCGTCACGGGCGCCAACATGATGTCCCAGCTGTGCTCGCTCACCCCGGAGGATCCGTCCCTCGACCAGGAACTGGTGCAGGAGACCGCCGGAGGCTCGGGAGCCCTCGAACTGGCCGTCGGCGGGGCGTTGTCCCGGCTGGCCACCCCGTGGCGTCTGGCCTCGCTGTTGCCGGGGACACTGGGTGTCCTTCCCTCGTGGATCAACAGGGCCCGCAAGGGTCTCGCCATGCCGGCACCATTCACCGCCCCGCGCACCCCGTTTAACCGCACCATCACCGGGCACCGGTCCATCTCCTACGCCAGTGTGGACCTGGACCAGGTCAAGCGGATCAAGAACGCCTTCGGCACCACCGTCAACGACGTCGTGCTGGCCCTCTGCTCGACCGCCCTGCGCAACTACCTCGACGACCTGGACGAGTTGCCGTCGAAGCCCCTCATCGCGATGGTCCCGATGTCGGTGCACGCCGCGGAGTCACGCCCCGGCACCAACCGGGTGTCGGGCATGTTCATGTCGCTGGCCACGGACATCGACGACCCGGTCGAGCGTCTGGAGTCGATCCGGGACGCCAACACCGTCGCCAAGGACCACACCGACGCGCTCGACGCCAATCTCCTGACCGACTGGGCGCAGTTCGCGGCGCCGTCCGTCTTCGGTTCCGCGGTCCGGATGTACTCGCGCCTGAGGCTCTCCGAGCGCCACCCGGTGGTGCACAACCTCATCATCTCCAACGTGCCCGGTCCGAACATCCCGCTGTACTTCCTCGGGGCCAGGGTCACGAAGATGCTTCCGATGGGGCCGGTGTTCCACGGCGCCGGCCTCAACTGCACGGTGATGTCGCTCGACGGAGAGCTGCACTTCGGGTTCATCGCGTGCAAGGACCTCGTTCCCGACCCCTGGCCCATGGCCCACGCGGTGAGCGAGGCCATGGAGGAACTCGTCGAGGCCGCCGAGAAGCGCGAGGCGAGCGGGACCCCCACGGCGGAGCGGATGTCCGCCGCCGAGTTGGCGCAGTTGCGGAAGGACCTGAAGAAGGCGGGCCGTCAGTCGTCCGCGAGCAAGGACGGGGCCGCCACGAACGCCTCCGACCGACAGCGCCCGGCGAAGAAGGCCCCGGCGAAGAAGTCGACCGCGAAGACGTCGACCGCGGAGAAGACGACCGCGAAGAAGGCCCCGGCGAAAAAGGCTCCAGCGAAGAAGGCTCCCGCGAAGAAGACCTCGGCCACCACCAAGACGACAGCCGCCAGGAAGTCGACCGCCCACAGGAAGACGTCCACCGCGACCAAGCCGACCGCCGAGAAGACCACGGGCCGGACCGCCCCCGCCTCGACATCGGCTAATGAGAAGTCGGCCTCCAGGACCGCCGCCGCGAGGAAGACCTCGGCCCGGAAGACGTCCGACAAGCCCACGGGTTCCAAGCCCGTCACCCCCGTCGAGCGCACGGCCAACCCGTCATCCGGCACTGTGGGCTCCGTGCCCAGACCAGACAACTCTTCCGCGTCCGAACCGGCGACCGGTACCGCCACGGGGCCCGACGCCGCCGCACCGACCTACAGCGCCCCGGCCGCCACCGTTCCGGACGAGGGGCCCGCGACCTCCGAGTCGGGGGGCGGTGAGACCGGTGGCGACCGCGTGACCGGTCAGGCGTGACGACCGGGGCCCACGATCCGGCTGGTCTCGCTCTCTCCCCGCCGCCGCGCGACCCGCGGGCGCCGTTCGGGATCTACCTCCACGTCCCGTTCTGTGCGTCCCGCTGTGGCTACTGCGATTTCAACACGTACACGGCCGGGGAACTCGGGTCCGCCACCTCGCCCGCCGACTGGGAACGGGCGGCCGCACTGGAGATCGAGCGGGCGGCGTCGGTGCTGGCCGGGTCGGGCACCCCGCCGAAGGTCGACACCGTCTTCGTCGGCGGCGGAACCCCGTCGCTGGTGGGTGCGGACGTTCTGGTGGGGATGCTCGATCGGATCCGGTCGACGTTCGGGCTCGCGCCCGGAGCCGAGGTGACCACCGAGAGCAATCCCGAATCCACCTCCCCGGAGTTCTTCGGACGACTGCGCGAGGGCGGATACACGCGGATCTCGCTGGGGATGCAGTCCACCGCGGCGCACGTCCTGCGCGTCCTGGACCGCGCCCACACCCCCGGTCGCCCGCAGGAGGCGGTCGCCGAGGCCGCCCGAGCCGGGTTCGACCACGTCAACCTGGACGTGATCTACGGGACGCCGGGGGAGACCGACGACGACCTCGCCCGCACCCTCGACGCCGTGGTCGACGCAGGGGTGGACCACGTGTCCGCCTACTCGCTCATCGTCGAGGACGGCACCGCCCTGGCCCGGAGAATCCGTCGGGGAGAACTGCCCGGGACCGTCGACGACGTGCTGGCCGACCGCTACGAACAGGTGGCGGAGCGACTGTCGCGCTCGGGGTTCCACTGGTACGAGGTCTCCAACTTCGCGACCGACGAGTCGGGTTACTGCCGTCACAACATGGGGTACTGGCGCGGCGGTGACTGGTGGGGGATCGGACCCGGGGCGCACTCCCACGTCGCCGGAGCCCGGTGGTGGAACCTGCGCCATCCTGCGCGCTACGCCGCGGCGTGGGACGCCGGGGACCTCCCGGTCGAGGGCGGGGAGCGACTGCACGACGACGACCGTCACCTCGAGCGGATCATGACCGGCCTCCGGCTGGCCGAAGGGCTCCCCGACGGGGCGTTCACGGCGCAGGAGAGGGAACGTGCGGACCTCCAGGTGTCGGCGGGTCTGCTACGGCGGCGGCCCGCCGACGGGCCCGACGGTCCCGGGTACGCGTTGACGGAGTCGGGCAGGTTGCTGGCGGACGGTGTCGTGCGCGACGTCCTCCTGTAGAGCCGCTGGCCTAGAATCGTCTGTACGCAGGGCGCGAGGAGGGGGATCCATGTCGAGCACGGCCGATCGTAGGACCGAGGTCTTGCGCGCGATCGTCTCCGACTACATCGCCTCGCACGAGCCGGTCGGCTCCAAGACGCTGGTCGACCGCCATTCCCTGGGGGTCTCCAGTGCGACGATCCGCAACGACATGGCCGTCCTCGAGGCGGAGGGCTTCATCGTCCAGCCCCACACCAGTTCCGGACGGATCCCCACGGAGAAGGGCTACCGCCACTTCGTCGACTCGATCGAGGAGATAACCCCCCTCTCGCGCGCCCAGCGGAAGGCCATCCAGGCGTTTCTCGAGGGTGCCGTCGACCTGGACGACGTCCTCCGGCGGGCCGTGCGGTTGCTCTCCCAGCTCACCCGCCAGGTCGCCGTCGTCCAGTACCCGGTCCTGGGCCGCTCCACCGTGCGCCACCTGGAGGTGGTGAGCCTGGCCCCCACCCGTCTGTTGCTGGTGCTGATCACCGACACCGGCAGGGTGGACCAGCGGACCGTCGAACTCGCGGCCCCGCTGACGGACGACCATCTGGCCGAGCTCCGGTCCCTCCTCTCGGAGGCGGTCGCGGACAAGCGGCTCAGCGAGGCCTCCGAGGCCCTGGCGGCCACGCCTGACCGCGCTCGTCCGGACCACCGCGATGCGGCGGAACGGTGCGTGACGGTGCTGGTGGAGACATTGGTGGAGCAGCCCGACGACCGAATCGTCCTGGGCGGCACCGCCAACCTCACGCGCAGCGCAGCCGACTTCGACGGGTCCCTCAGGTCGGTCCTCGAGGCCCTGGAGGAGCAGGTCGTGATCCTCCGGCTGCTCTCGGCGGCGCAGTCCGTGGGGATGGGAGGGCCCGGAGGGGTCACCGTCCAGATCGGGGAGGAGACCCGGGCGGCGGAGATCCGCGGCGCGTCGGTGGTGTCCTCCGTGTACGGTTCCGAGCGCCAGATGCTCGGCGGGATGGGGGTGCTCGGGCCCACGAGGATGGACTACCCGGGAACAATCGCCTCGGTCGCCGCTGTTGCCCACTACGTGGGCGAGATCCTGTCCGGGCACTGACGCCCGTAGCCTCACCCGGGACCAGTTCTTCCATTGAGTTCATTTGACGAAAGGCGACACGTGTCACGCGACTACTACGGGACCCTCGGGGTCGATCGGGGTGCCTCGGAGTCCGAGATCAAGCGCGCCTACCGCAAGCTCGCCCGCGAGTTGCACCCCGATGTCAACCCGTCGGACGAGGCGCGTGAGCGGTTCACGGAGATCACCGCGATGTACGAGGTCCTCACCGACCCCGAGAAGCGTCGTGTCGTGGACATGGGCGGCGATCCCCTCGACTCGTCGCCCGGCGGCGGATACGGCGGCGGTTTCGCTGGCGGTGGCTTCGGCGCCGGCGGCGGTCTCGGCGACGTGTTCGAGGCGTTCTTCGGTGGCGGCGGGGGCGGCGGCGGACGCGGCCCCCGGAGCCGCGTGCAGCCGGGTTCGGACGCGCTGATCCGCGTGAACCTGACCCTGGCGGAGTGCGCGACCGGCGTCACCAAGGAGATCCAGGTCGACACGGCGGTGCTGTGTGAGACCTGCCACGGCAAGGGCTCGGCGAGCGACGCGCCGCCCGCGAAGTGCGGCATGTGTCAGGGGCAGGGTGAGATCCAGTCGGTCCAGCGCTCCCTGTTGGGCAACATCATGACCAGCCGCCCGTGCCCCACCTGTGCCGGCACCGGCGAGATCATCACCGATCCCTGTGGTGACTGCACCGGCCAGGGCCGCGTCCGCAAGCGCCGCACCGTCTCGGCCAAGATCCCGGCCGGCGTCGGCGGCGGGATGCGGATCCGGCTGTCCGGACAGGGTGAGGTCGGCCCCGGCGGTGGTCCCGCCGGAGACCTCTACATCGAGGTCAACGAGCGCACCCACCCGGTGTTCGTCCGGGACGGCGAGGACCTGCACTGCACGGTCCGCGTCCCGGTCGTGGACGCCATCCTCGGGGGCAGGGTGGACCTGGAGACGGTGGTGGGTGACGACCTCGAGATCGACATCCCGGCCGGCATCCAACCGGGCCACACGGTCACGCTGTCCGGCCGCGGGATGCCGCGTGTCCGCGGCGGCGGTGCCGGTGACCTCACGGTGCACATGGAGGTGGTGATCCCCGACAAGCTCGACCGCAAGCGGCGGGACCTGGTGGAGCAACTCCGCCGTCTCGGCGGCGACTCGGCAGAGATCGTCAACGAGGACACCGCCCGCCGGGGCGGGTTGTTCTCGCGTCTGCGCGACGCGGTCGCGGGTCACTGAGCCGGTGACCCCGCCCCTGTTCCGGGTCGACGCGGTCCCCGCCGTCGGCGAGACGGCCGTCCTCGACGGCGCCGAGGGCCGGCACGCCGGCTCGGCCCTGCGGGTGCGG
>NZ_JAALEA010000234.1 GCF_014145145.1 Dietzia cercidiphylli | reverse complement strand
CGTGCGCCATCTGGCGGTAGCGGTAGGCGAACACCGGGGAGAGGAGGGGTCCCGGCACGCGGGCGCGCACCCGGTCGCCCAGCACGGCGGTCCCGTCCGGACCCGCGGTGACGGTGTGCTCGTGGACCCACCCCGTGAGACCCGCGTAGGGCTGGGAGACGCAGCGGTCCACGAACCGCTCACCCTCGACGTACCCGGCGGGGTCGTGCTGCGCGACCCATCGCGGGCCGAACCGCGTCCCCAACGGACCGGGGAGCGCGGACCTCGGCTCGAGCACGGCCACACCGTCCCGCAGCGAGTCGGCCTGGCTCACGGGCCGCAGCGGCATGAACGGCGGGGAGATCCGGACGAAGGCACCCGGCGAGGCGAGATAATCCCACGCCTCGTCCGCGCCGGCCCGGATCGTACAACTGAGGTCGATGCTCATCGGTCCGTCTCTCAGGGGAGCAGGCACAGCGGGGTGACGTCGCCCCGCCCACCGGCCATGGGAACGGTCAGGAACGCGCAGGGCCACCAGCCGCGCGACTCGACGACGTCACGGACGGTGGACCACTGGTCCGCCCCCAGGGCGGGGTCCCGGCTCAACACGAAGCCGGAGGACCGGCTCGGGTCGCCGACGACCGCCACCGAGTAGTCGTCGGCGAGGTAGGTGATGCGGTAGTTGACCGGACCGTTCTCGTCCTGGAACGGCACCTGGGGGAAGTTCACGCGCAGGGAGGCGTTGGTGTCGGTGTCGCGGATCGTCGCCTCCCCCTCGATCACCGAGTCGGAGCTGATCGCCGAGCCGCAGGAGTTACGTACCGAGATCGTGTCGGGCGAGATCCGCGCGTACTCGGCGGTCGTGTCGTTGGTGCACTGCAGGGTATACGGCTGCGGGATCGCCGCGACCTGGTACCAGGTGCCCACGAAACGGTCGGGATCCACATATCCGACCTGCTGCAGCTCGGGGCCGCCGATCGACCCCACCGCGATGCCGTCGGGCAGCACCAGCTGCGAGGAGCCCCCGCCGAGGCGGCCCCCGTCGGTGAGGTCCTGGGCCCCGGCTGCGGGGGCGGCCCCGAGCCCCGCCGCCAGGAGCGGAACCACGGCGAGGGCGGTGACGAGTGAACGGACCCGGGAACGGCGCGAGGTGGTCATGGGTGGAACTCCTTCGTGTCGGCGGTGCGGGCTGGAGCGGAGTCGGCCGGAGCCGTGGCTGCGGATGCGGATGCGTCTGGACCGCCGGTGGTGGGCTCGCCCGCGGGCGTGACGCCGCGTCGGGGATCGCCAGGCCACCAGACCCGCTCCCCGACCAGGGTGAACAGAGCCGGCACCACGAGGGTCCTCACGACGAAGGTGTCCAGCAGGACGCCGAGGGCCACGATCACGCCGACCTGGGTGAGCACGATCAACGGCAGGACGCCCAGCACCACGAACACCGAGGCCAGCACGATTCCCGCGGAGGTGATCACGCCGCCGGTGAGGGCGACCGCCCGGACCATGGCCTCGCGGGTCGAGTGCGTGGCCGCCTCCTCCCGGGCGCGGATGATCAGGAACACCGAGTAGTCCACGCCAAGGGCGACGAGGAACAGGAAGCTGTACAGCGGGACCGACACGTCCAGGCCGGGGAAACCCAGGATCTGGGTGGTGACGAAGGTCCCCAGCCCGAGCGCCGCGAGCGACGACAACACCGTCGCGCCCAGCAGCAGCAGCGGCGCGATCAACGCCCGTAGCGCCAGGACCAGGACGACGAACACCACAAGGAGGATGAGCGGTGCGATCAGCGCGAGGTCGCGGAGGTTCCCGTCGGAGGTGTCGACGCCCTCGGCCACCGATCCGCCGACGATCGCCTCGGATCCGGGGACCTGGTCGACCGCGGAGCGCAACGCCACCACGCTGTCCTCCGACCGGTCGGTCGCGGGGGCGGCGTCGAGGGTCACCGTGATGCGGCTCCACCCGGTCCCCGACTCACCGGCCGGCATGGCGGACACCACGCCCTCCACGCCCTCGGCCACCTCCGTGACCTGCGCCTCCGTGCCGGTGCGGGTGAGCACGGTGACCGGGTCCGTGACGCCGGCCGGGAAGTGCTCGGCGGCGGTCTCCAGACCGGCCGCGGCCTCGGACGGCGTTCGGAACTGCTCCGTCTGGCTCAGGCCGATCCGGGTGCCCAGCAACCCGAACGCGAGGATCACGAGGATCAGTACGCACGAGATCAGGACACGGACCGGACGCCTGACCACCCCGGAGGCGATGCGGCCCCAGACGCCGGACGGGACGTCCTCGCGGAAGTCCTCGGGAGTCGTGGGGGCGGTCACCCGGGCGCGTGCGCCGGTGCGCGTGCCCGTGCGCTCGGAGTCGCGGTGCGGCCGGGGGACGAAAGGCCAGAACAACCCACGACCGCACACGGCCAGCGCCGCCGGCAGCGCCACGAGGGCGTACGCCAGGGCGACGAGAAGGCCGACGGCCGCGGAGAGCCCGAGCGAACGGTAGTTGGGCAGGGTCGCGAGCAACAGCATCAGCAGTGCCAGCACCACGGTGACGTTGCTTGCGATGATGGCGGGGACCGCTCCCCGGTAGGCATCACGCAACGCCTGTCGCCGGTTCTCGGTCCGCCGCAGCTCTTCGCGGTACCTGGAGACCAACAGCAACGCGTAGTTGGTACCCGCGCCGAACACCAGGACCGAGACGATGCCGGACGTGGAGCCGTCGACGGTCACGCCGACGGCCTCGCCGACCGTCGCCACCAGCAGGGAGGCCACCCGGTCGGCGACGGCGATCACGACGAGCGGGACGAGCCACAGCACCGGCGAGCGATAGGTGATGATGAGGAGCACCGCGACGACCGTCGCCGTGGCGGCCAGCAGCCGGAAGTCCGCGCCCTCGAAGGCGGCAGCGGTGTCCGCGGCGAAGGCGGGCCCGCCGGTGAGCTGCGCCTCCAGACCGGGGTCGAGGCCGTCGGCGACGGCGTCGCGCATCTCGCGGACGAGCTCGCTGCCCTGCTCGTTGGAGATCGACTCGGCCTCGACCGGCACCAGCATCAGCGCGGCGGCGCCGTCCTCGGAGGGGATCGGTCCCTGGGGCGCGGCGCCGACGACCTCAGCCATCCGCTCACCCGCCCCCACGGCCGCGGCGATCCCCTGCGGGCCCAGCTCGCCACCGTCCTGCCTGGTGACCACCAGTACCGCCGGCACCGACCCCGCGTCGGGGAATTCCTGCTGGATCTGGGAGACGAGGGCGGCCTCGGAGGTGTCCGGCAACGTCTGGGGTGCCTCGGACGCGCCCTCGGAGGACGCGAGCGCGAAGACGGCGCCGGACACGAGCAGGACCGCCGCGAGGATCAGCCAGGCGGTGAGCTTCCCCGTGAGCACGCCGACCCAGCCTCCGGTGGACGCGTCACTGTCCGTCGCGGTGCTCCCGGTTGTCATCGTCTCCCTCGCCCTCACGCGTTGTATTCGGAGAGGAACGCCTCGAGGATGGCGTTGACCTCGTCGGGCCGTTCCATGGTCGGCGAGTGACCCGCACCGGGGATCTCGTGGAAGCTCGTGGTGGCGATGAGCTCGGCGATCCGGCGCGACTTGTCCGGCGGGGTGGCCGCGTCCTCCGCACCCACCACGACCAGCGTCGGAGCGATGATCCGGATGGCCTCGTCCTCGCACGGATCCCGGTCCGCGACCGACTCGATGGCCTTGACCAGACCAGCGCGGTCGGTGCGCTCGAGCATCGCCATCCACTCCTCGACCCAGGGTGCCGAGAGGTTGCGGTCGGCGAGCATGATCGGCGCCACGCGGGACCGCAGCGGCTTCATCCCGGCGACGCGGTACACCTTGGACAGGGTCTTGTACTTGCTGCGGTTGGCCGGCTCCTCCGCGGTGGCGGCGGAGTCGAGCAGGGTGAGGGAGTGCACGATCTCGGGGTTGCGGGCCGCGAGCCGTATCCCGACGAAGCCGCCCATGGACAGGCCGACGAAGTTCACCACGGGGATCTGCAGGTGCCGCAGGAGTTCGCTGACGTCCACCGTCAGCGTGTCCATGTCGTACCCACCGAGCGCGCGGGGCGAGTCGCCCTGCCCACGGAAGTCGATGGTCACGCACCGGTACCTGTCCCGCAGGTGGGCGATCTGGTGCTGGAACATCCACCCGGAGAAGAGCAGACCGTGGGCGAAGAACAC
>NZ_JAALEA010000233.1 GCF_014145145.1 Dietzia cercidiphylli | reverse complement strand
CGCGGCCCACCCGGGTCCACCTGGGCGCCCCCGGTTCGCGCCGGCCCCCGTCGGCACCGGGTCAGCCCGCGACGACCGGGTCCGCCCGGATGGCGGCCAGTCCGTTGATCTCCCGCCAGTAGCGATCCCCGGTCTCGGCCGCCGTGTCGAGCCTCAGGAGGGACCGCTGGTCCACCACGTACACCTCGCGGCCCGCGGCGGCGATCGCCGTGACGGGTCCGGCGATGTTGCGCTGGGACAACGGCTCGGTCATCGCGCCGTCCACGGTGATCGTCGTGACGGGTGCCTCGCTGGTGTCACGACCCACGACGATCGTGGACCGGTCACGCCACGCCACCACGGTGGCCGACTCCCCCAACGCACGGCCGATCTGCCGGAAGGTGCCGGCCAGCGGTTGCCCGGTCTCCGCCGAGAGTGCGCCGATGAACACCTTGCCGTCGACCACCACCGCCAGCTGGGCCCCGGACTGGTCGATCCGCAGCCCCGTGACCCGTGACCCCAGTGCGCGGATCGGGGCACCGTCCATCTCCTGGACCGACGGGGCGTCACCTCCCGCGCCGACCCGCACCAGCCTGGCGTCGTCGGCCATCACCCAGGCCCGTCCGTCCACGGGGTGGAACGTGGGTCCGGTCAGGGTCCGGGCGGCCAGGGCCTCGGCGGGCTCGCCGTCGATCGCCCCGATCAGCAGCCTCTGCGGCCCCGCGCGGTCCTCGTCGGCGACCACCGCCAGCACCCTGTCGTCGTGGGACATGGTCGCGCTCCGTCCCCCGCGGACCTCCGACCAGGGACCTCCGGCCGGTCGGGCGCCGGTCGCCTCGAGCCGCACCAGACCGTCGGCGGCGGTGAGCGCGTTGCGCATGGGCTCCACCGGCGGATACGGGTCGAACGTCCGGACGTCCTCCGTCGTCCACCCGTCCACGAAGCGCTCGTCCAGAGGCGCGCCGTCCCGTTCGAGACGGTACGGACCGGGCACATCCGCGCGGGCCAGGGTCCACACGACCTGGGCGGCGAACTGTGTGGTGGCCTGACTGCTCAGCACCGGCAGGCCGGTGAAGTCGATGGAGGTCCCGCTGACCTCCTCCCCGTCGGCGGTCTGGTCGGGGCGGACCGACACCGAGGTGGGGACCCGGGACAGCACGGCGGACTCGAGCCCGGGGCGGGGCCCGGTGGCGAGCAGGTTGACCAGCGAGAAACCCAGGTCGGTCCGGTCCGCGGCCGTCCACCGGGTGTCGGGGACCAGCGAGTCCCCGGAACCGGAGAGGAAGAACAGGTCGCGCTGGGCGTAGGTGGAGACGAACTCGGTCCGTTCGATCACGACCCCCGGGGGCAACCGGTCGATGCGCCACTGGCCGTCCTGCCGGGCCAGGCCGATCGTCACCTCGAGCTGCCCCACGTCCTCCCTGAAGATGCCGCCGGGGTCGAGCGAACCGACCTTCTCGGCGCGCAGCGTGTACTCGGCCCGGTCCGCGCCGCGGCCACCCTCCGCGCTGAGGTCCGCGCGGAGGACGATCGTCGTCTCCGCGGAATCGTCCCAGGTCTCCGCCGCCTCCGGGGTGAGGAACTGCCGGGCCGCCGCGTGTCGCTGGTCGGCGATCGCGGCCGCCTTGAGGAAGTCCCGGACGAGGAGGTCCGGCTCCTGGTCGGGCACCGGGGTGGGAACGGCCAGGCCAGCCCCGGACGGCGAGAAGGTGTCGATGACCTGGGGCGACGACGACGAGGGCAGCGTCGCGCATCCGGTGGCACCGAGCGCGGCCGCGCAGACCAGCGCCACCGCCGCGGCCAGTGCCCTCACGCGGTTCACGAGCGGGCCTCCTCGGTCCCGGGGACGCGGTCCAGCGGGGTCGGGGACCCGGTGCTCACCAGCCGCGCCTCGTCCTCCGGGGTCAACGGCAGCGGGCTCGAGGTGAGGGTGCCCCCGTGGCGCCGGGGGATGGTCAGCCGGAAGCACGACCCCTCCCCGGGGCTGCCCCAGCAGTCCAGCCGGCCGCCGTGCAGCCTGGCGTCCTCGAGCGCGATCGCCAGACCGAGTCCGGTCCCGCCCGACCGACGGACCCGGGAGGGATCCGCCCGCCAGAAGCGGTTGAACACGAGCGACTCCTCGCCGGGCTTGAGCCCCACGCCGTGATCGCGCACCGAGACCGCGAGCGCCGCCTCGGACCCGCGGAGGGTCACCCGGACGGGCTTGGACTCCGAGTGGTCGAGTGCGTTGGCCACCAGGTTGCGCAGGATGCGCTCCACCCGTCGGGAGTCCACCTCGGCCACCACCGGCTCGGCCGGCATGTCCAGCTCGACCTGTACGCCCGCCGACTCCGCGATGTGCGACACGGTGGACACCGCGTCCTCGACCGCCCCCCGCACGTCCAGCGCGGTCACCGAGAGCTCTGCCATTCCGGCGTCGTGGCGGGAGACCTCCAGGAGGTCGGTGAGAAGGCTCTCGAACCGGTCGAGTTCGGACTCCAGCAGCTCGACGGCCCGCTTGGTCGGGGGGTCGAGGTCACCGGCGGAGTCGGAGATGATGTCCGCCGCCATCCGGACAGTGGTCAGCGGGGTGCGCAGCTCGTGCGAGACGTCCGAGGTGAAACGCTTCTGCAGGTCGCCGAACTCCTCCAGCTGGGTGATCTGGTCGGACAGGCTCTGTGCCATGTCGTTGAACGCCATCGCCAGTCGGGCGACGTCGTCCTCTCCCCGGATCACCATCCGTTCCTTGAGGTGACCGTTGGCGAACCGCTGCGCGATCGACGCCGCCTGGCGGACCGGCAGCACCACCTGCCGTGCGACCATCCACGCGATCGCCGCACTGAGCACGATGATCGCCAGGCCGGCGGTCGCGACGATCCCGCGCATGATCCCGAGCGTCTGTTCCTCGGCGATGAGCGGATAGACCAGGTAGAGCTCGAGCCCGGGGATCGACGAGTCCGTCGGCGTCCCGATGATCAGCGCCTTGGCGGGCTCTCCCCGGAAATCTACCGTGACGTACTGGTAGGCGACCCGGCCCCGCTGGACCAGCGACTGCAACTCCGGGGGCACCTGCGAGTCGGCCGGGCTGACGACCTGCCCGCGCCCGGTCTGGTCGGGCACCACCAGGATCGGGTCGAAGGTGCCCGCGTGCACCGACTCCCCGTCGGAGGCGATGCCCCGCTCCCCCAGTGCGCTGCGCGCCTGGTCGAGGCGGGACTGCTCACTGGTCCCCTCGTCGGTCGCGGCGATCTGCGCCTCGACGGTGACCCGCAGCCGGCCCGCCTGCTCGACCGCGGCGTCCAGTTTGGTCGAGAGCAACTGCGCGGCCATCTGGCTCTGCAGCATGAACGCGATCGTGAGGATCACGCCCATGGACAGCGCGAGGGTCGAGGTGACCACCCGGAGCTGGAGGGATCGCCGCCACATGCGCGCGAACCGCATCCCCAGGACGGTGAGGTCCAGGTCCCGGATCCGCTCCAGGAGGGTCGACGACGAGTCGGTCATGTCCCGGGTGTCGCGCTCGTCGCCGGAGGACGCCGCCGCGTCGTCCGGACGACGTGCGGTCACGAGACCGGACCGGCCTTGTACCCGACTCCGCGCACGGTGAGGACGACCTCGGGGTTCTCCGGGTCCTTCTCGATCTTCGCGCGCAGGCGCTGGACGTGCACGTTGACCAGCCGGGTGTCGGCCGAGTGACGGTAGCCCCAGACGTGTTCGAGCAGGACCTCGCGGGTGAAGACCTGGCGGGGCTTGCGGGCGAGCTCCACCAGCAGGTCGAACTCCAACGGCGTGAGCGGGATCGGCGTGCCCTCACGCGTCACGGTGTGGGCGGGCACGTCGATCGTCACATCACCGATGTGCAGGAGTTCACTCGGCTCGTCCTCACCCCGGCGCAGACGCGCCCGGATGCGGGCCACGAGCTCCTTGGGCTTGAACGGCTTCATGATGTAGTCGTCGGCTCCGGACTCCAACCCCAGGACCACGTCCACGGTGTCCGTCTTGGCCGTGAGCATGACGATCGGCACCCTGGACTCGCCGCGGATGTCCCGACACACGTCGATCCCGCTCCGGCCCGGGAGCATGAGGTCGAGCAGGACCAGATCGGGCTGGACCGCCCGGAAGGTCTCGATGGCCTGGACGCCGTCGCCCACGACCTCGGTCTCGAACCCCTCGCCCCGCAGGACGATGGTGAGCATCTCTGCCAGTGCGGCGTCGTCGTCGACGACGAGGATCTTCGGGGTCATTGTCACCACTTGTGTCGGCGTGAGTGTCGGCATGTGTCCATGGAGACCTTACCCGGCCGCACCGACGGGCCGGGCCCACGGTTCGGCTCGGTCGCCGAGAACCCGGTGGTCGAGAACGCAGGAGTCGAGAACGCAGGAGTCGAGAACCCGGGATCCGAGAACTCAGGAACCGACCACGAGGTCCGCCAGCTCCCGCACGTCGGGGTCGACGTCCAGCACCCGCCAGGGCGAGCGCCATCCGGACGCGGCGAGCCGACGGTAGGTCTCCCCCGTCGCCGTCTGGAGGGCCGCGTCCCTCTCGTAGCGGTCCCGGGTGCGACCCGGGTCCGCCGACTCCCGGGAACCAGCCCTCTCGGCGGCCAGTGCGGTCGGCGTGTCCAACAGGATCTGCAGGTCCGGCAGCGGCAGACCGAGTCGGTCGAACTCGAGCTCACCGATCCAGCGGATCACCTCCGCCTCCCGCCCGGGTCCGAGCCGGGCCGCCGTGTAGGCGGCGTTGGAGGCCACGTACCGGTCGAGCAGGACCACGTCGTGGGAGGCGGCCAGTTCGCGGAGCTCGGCGAGGGCCGCGTGTCGGTCCAGGGCGAACAGCAACGCCATCGCGTGCGGGGAGTCGGCCGTACCGGCCTGGCCGCCGTGCAGGGCGTCGGCGGCCAGGTCGGCGTGCAGGGTCCCGTACCGGGGGAACGCCAGACGCCCGACCGACACACCCCGGTCGGTGAGCTCACCGACCAGGGCGGTCGTCAGGGTGTTCTTGCCCGCGCCGTCGAGCCCCTCGACGACGACCAGACGCGCGACCACGGGATCGGATCAGTACCGGTAGTGGTCGGGCTTGTACGGGCCCTCGACGTCCACACCGATGTACTCGGCCTGGTCCTTGGCGAGCGTGGTGAGCGATCCACCGAGTGCCTCGACGTGCAGGCGCGCGACCTTCTCGTCGAGGATCTTGGGCAGCAGGTGGACGCCGATCGGGTACTGGTCGGCCTTGCTGAACAGCTCGATCTGGGCGATCACCTGGTCGGAGAAACTGGTGGACATCACGAACGACGGGTGGCCGGTGGCGTTGCCGAGGTTGAGCAGACGCCCCTCCGACAGCACGATGATCGAGCGGCCGTCGGAGTCGAAGACGAACTCGTCGACCTGCGGCTTGATGTTGATGCGGGTGACGTCCGCCGCGGACTCCAGTCCGGCCATGTCGATCTCGTTGTCGAAGTGGCCGATGTTGCCCAGGATCGCCTTGTTCTTCATCCGCTTCATGTGGTCGAAGGTGATGATGTCCTTGTTGCCGGTGGCCGTGATGATGATGTCGGCCGCCTCGATGGCCTCGTCCACGGTCACCACGTCGAAGCCGTCCATGAGGGCCTGCAGCGCGTTGATCGGGTCGATCTCGGTGACCTGGACGCGCGCGCCCTGGCCGGCGAGGGCCTCGGCGCACCCCTTGCCCACGTCGCCGTAACCGCACACCAGGGCCTTCTTACCTCCGATGAGGGCGTCGGTGCCGCGGTTGATGCCGTCCAGCAACGAGTGGCGGGTGCCGTACTTGTTGTCGAACTTGCTCTTGGTGACCGCGTCGTTGACGTTGATCGCCGGGAACGGCAGCACACCCTCGGCGTGGAAGTGGTACAGGCGGTGTACGCCGGTGGTGGTCTCCTCGGTGACGCCCTGGACCGACTCGGCGATGGCCGTGTACCTGCCCGGGTGGGCCGGCACGGACTCGCGCAGCAGCGCGTGGAAGACCTTCTCCTCCGCCGACCAGGCGGGGTCGTCCGACGGCACGGCCCCGGCCTGCTCGAACTCCTTGCCCTTGATCACGAGCATGGTGGCGTCGCCACCGTCGTCGAGGATCATGTTGGGATCGGTGCCGGGCCAGGTCATGATCTGCTCCGTGCACCACCAGTACTCGGTGAGCGTCTCGCCCTTCCACGCGAACACCGGCACGCCGGACGGGGCCTCGGGCGTGCCCTCCGGGCCCACGACGACGGCGGCGGCCGCCTCGTCCTGGGTGGAGAAGATGTTGCACGAGGCCCACCGGACCTCCGCGCCCAGCGCGGTCAGGGTCTCGATCAACACGGCGGTCTGCACCGTCATGTGGATGGACCCGGCGATCCGGGCCCCCGCCAGCGGCTGCTCCGCCCCGTACTCCTCACGCAGCGCCATCAGGCCGGGCATCTCGTGCTCGGCCAGACGGATCTGCTTGCGGCCCGCCTCCGCCAGCGACAGATCCGCCACCTTGAACTCGACACCGTTGACGGACTGCACGTGCAGATCAGCGGACATGTGTGCGACCAGCTCCTCGTAGTTCGGAAAAGACTTCCGCACCACACTAGCGGGGAGCCCTACCGGTACGCCGTCCCCGTCTCCGGACCGCCGACCCGGGTGCGGAAGACGGTGGCCCCTCCTGCGGCCTCCAGCTCCACGACCGGTGTCGAGGCGGGGACCCACACCCCGTGGCCGGGCCCCAGCGTCTCCGTGGCCCCGTTCTCGGACACGCACACCCGGCCGGAGGTGCACAACAGGATCTCCGGGCCGTCGGTCCGGTAGCTGACCGGGCCGGCGCCGGCGGGCAGCGCGATGCGCGAGAGCGCGAAATCGGGCTCGGGCGTGGGGTAGTCCATCTCCCCGGGGATCCCGCGGTCGGCGGGGACCGGCCGCACAGTGGGGTCCGCCAGCGGGTCGAACGCGAGCACCCGCATCAACTCCGGGACGTCGACGTGCTTGGGTGTCAGGCCCCCGCGCAGGACGTTGTCCGAGTTGGCCATCACCTCCACCCCGACACCGCGGAGATAGGCATGGAGCTGACCGGGTCCCAGGTACACGGCCTGTCCCGGCCGGAGCACCACCCTGTTGAGCAGCAGGGCACCCAGGACCCCGGGATCCGTGGGATACCGCTCGGCGAGCTCGACCACGGTCGTGGCCTCGTTCGACCACTCGCCGGCGACGCCCTCCGCGGTGAGGTACCCCACGGCACCGGTGACCAGGTCCGCCACCACCGTCTCCAGCGCGATGTGCGGCATCGTCACGACGGTGGTGAACACCGCACGGAGACCCTCCGCGTCCGGCTGGCCGTCCAGCATGTCGCGGTAGGGGCGCAGGGCCGGCACGTCGAGGGCGTCGAACAACGCCACGGTCCGGGCCACGGGACGGAATCCCACCAGCGCGTGGAACTCGGTCAGTGCCACCAGGATCTCGGGTTTGTGGTTGGTGTCGCGGTAGTTGCGATCGGGGGCGTGGACGGCGATCCCCCGCGCGTCCTCGGCGGCGAAACCCTCCCTCGCCCTCTCCGGGGACGGGTGCGCCTGCAGGGAGAGCGCCTGCTCGGCGGACAGGAGCTTGACGAGGAACGGCAGACCGCCCCCGTGTTCCGCGGCCACCCGCGTCCCGAGCTCACCCTCGGGGTCGGCCGCGATCCGCGCGTCCAACCCCCGCCCGTCGGCGCAGAGCGACGAGCCGGAGTCGTGGGCGCCGAACCAGTGCTCGGCCACCGGGTGCGGTGCCGGGGAGTGGGTTCCGCACAGCTCGGGGAGCGCGGTCCGGGAGCCCCATGCGTACGCCTGGACCACCGGGATGAGAGCCACCACGGGTCTAGAGCCCCCCCACCAACAGGTACGCGGCGGAGAGTTCGGTCCGTGCCATGAGCGCGGCCACCTTTCCGCTCAACGGGGCCGGTGCGGCACCGACCGTGTCCCGACCACGATCGGAGATCCACTCGACGTCCGCGAGCGGGCCCGCGGCCAGGCGGACGAACTCCTCGTCCGCGCTCAACACCATACCGAGGTGCCGGATGGTCCTGTCCTCCCGTTCGCCGTCCAGCTGGTCGTCGTGGAACAGACTCGCGAGGGGGTCCACGGCGGGCAGCCCACGGGCGCGCTCGGCCTGGGACCGGACGGCGTCTGTGACCGAGGAGGTCGCCGTGACCCGGCCGGCGTCGCAGAACGCGGCCACCGCCCTGTCGCAGTAGGCCGCGGACAACGGATCCGCGTGGATCCAGACGAGCGGGTCCGTCCCGGCGACCGCGGTGGCGAGGAGCTTGGCCGGGTTGACCGGGGTGGCGAGATCGGGCCCCAGACCCTCGAGTTCGACGTCGACCGCGTCCGCGGCCACGCCGACATCCAGTCCCGGGACCCCGAGGGCGGTCAGGACCGCCATCCCGGCGGCCAGGTGGTGCAGGACCCCGCGGTGCGGCGGGAGGTACGGGAGCGGGGGCAGCCAGACGGCCCGACCCCCTCCGGACTCGCCGACGGGACCCTCCCTCGGCACGTCCACCACGACCATCGCACCCCGGTGGGCGGCGGACTCGACGGCGGACGCGAGGTCCCGGTCGCCGGCATCGTCTCCGGAGACCAGGACGACGTCCAGGGCCCCGACCCAGGTGGGGAGGGTGTGGGCGTGGACCAGCGGTGGGACGGCGGCTCCGCCGACGACCTCGCAGAGGGCGGCGACCACCCGGGCGGC
>NZ_JAALEA010000232.1 GCF_014145145.1 Dietzia cercidiphylli | reverse complement strand
AGTCAGGGTGTTGCGCTAGCTCCTGGAGACCACCTCGGCAGATGCGGGCGGAACGCTCTTCTCGACGAGGACTGAGGCTCACCAGGCGAACGCCGAGGCGGCCTCTGCCAGATCGAGAAGCGGCTGTGGGGCGATCCCCAGTGCCAGCGTGAGCACCGCGGCGGTCGCGACCACGGCCAGGGTCACCGGTTGGCGGGCGAACGCCACGCCCGAGCCGGCGCCAGCCGAGCCCCCCGAGCCCCCCGAGCCAGCGCCACCCGAGCCCCCAGAGCCCGAGCCGCCCTCGCCCGAGCCGCCGGAATCGGCGTCGCGGAAGAACATCATCACGATCACGCGCACGTAGAACGAGGCCGCGATCGCGCTGGCGAGCACGCCTATCACCACCAGGGTCACCGCGCCCCCGGCCACGGCCGCCGAGAACACGGCGAACTTGGCGATGAACCCGCTGGTCAGCGGGATCCCCGCCAGGGCCAGCAGCAGCACCGCGAACGCGCCCGCCACCAGCGGCTGACGCCGACCGAGTCCGGACCAGGCCCGCAGGTCGCTGATCTCGGCGCCGTCGGCGTCCCGGACCAGCCCGGCCACCGCGAACACGCCCACCGTGCTGACGGCGTACGCCGCGAGGTAGAACAGCATCGCGGTCGCCCCGGCGGCCTGGACCGCGATCACCCCGGTGAGCAGGAACCCGGCGTGGGCGATGGAGGAGTAGGCCAGGAGCCGCTTGACGTCGTTCTGCGCGACGCCCACGATCGTCCCGACGATCATCGTCAGCGCCGCGATCACCCACAGCACGGGCGCCCAGTCCGCCTCGAGCCCCGGCACCGCGGTGTGGAAGAAGCGCAGGATCGCGCCGAACGCGGCGACCTTGGTGCCGGCGGCCATGAACGCGGTGATCGCGGTGGGCGCGCCCTGGTAGACGTCGGGCGTCCAGGTGTGGAACGGCACGGCGCCGACCTTGAACAGCAGGCCCACCGACATCATGGCCACGCCGATGAGGATCAGCGGGCTGGCGCCCTCGGCCTCCACGACGTCGGCTATCCCTCGGAAGTCCACGGTCCCGGCGTACCCGTACACCAGCGCGACGCCATAGACGAAGAACGCCGAGGAGAACGCGCCCAGGAGGAAGTACTTGACCGCGGCCTCCTGCGAGAGCAACCGCCGTCGCCGGGCCATCCCGCACAGCACATACAGCGGCAGGGAGAGCACCTCCAGCGCGATGAACAGCGTGATCAGGTCGTTCGCCGCGGGGAACAGCATGAGGCCACCCGTGGCGAACAGCGCGAGCGGGAAGACCTCGGTCTGGGTGAACCCGGCGCGTTCGGCGTCGCGTTCGCCCGAGCCGCCGGGGGCCACGGCGGCCTGGGGGGCGAAGCCCGCGAGCACCTTCCTGCGGGAGGCGGACGGGATGACGGTGCGCTCACCGATCAGCAGGCCGGCGCCGAGGGCGACGAGCACCGTGAGGCCCTGCAGGAACAGCGCCGGGCCGTCGACGGCGACCGCCCCCTCGGCCGTGACGATCCTGGTCCCGGCCAGGAGGACCACCGAGGCGAGCGCGGCGGCGAGACCGCCCAGGTAGACGACCATCTGTGTGGCATAGCGGCGCCGGGCGGGGACGAACGCCTCCACCAGCACGCTGACGATCCCCGCGCCGAACACCACGAGCAGCGGCGCGAGCGATCCGTACGCGATCTCCGGGGTCATCGGGTTCCTCCCACCAGTGCGACGGTGTGGGCGACCGCCGGTTCGATCACGTCCAACGCCGGCTGCGGGTAGAAGCCCAGCACGATCAGCGCCACCACCAGCGGGATCACCACCACGAGTTCCCGGGCGTCGAGATCCGATGTCCGCGCGAGCCCGGGTGCCGGGGGTCCGCCCATCACCCGCTGGTAGGTCCAGAGGATGTAGATCGCCGCCAGGACGAAGGTGCTCGTGGCGAGCACGGCGGCCACCGGGTACGGGCCGAAGGTCCCGACGAACACCAGGAACTCGCTGACGAACGGGGCCAGCCCGGGCAGCGAGAGCGTGGCCAGGCCGGCGATGAGGAACGTCCCGGCCATCACGGGCGCGACCTGCTGTACGCCGCCGTAGTAGCCGATCTCGCGGATGCGGTGCCGGCGGACGAGGAACCCGGCCACCAGGAACAGTGCGGCCGTGGCGACGCCGTGGTTGACCATGTAGAGCGCCGACCCGGCCGCGGACTGCTCCGTGCGCGCGAAGATCCCCAGGATGATGAACCCGAAGTGGGAGATGGAGGCGTAGGCGATCAACCGGAGCAGGTCGGTCTGGGCGATGGCCATCACGCCGCCGTAGACGATGCTGATCACCGCCAGCGTGACGAGCACCGGCGCCGCCGTGGCGGCCGCGTCCGGGAACAGCGGCAGGCTGTAGCGCAGCATCGCGAACGTGCCGACCTTGTCCACGACCGCCATCATCAGCACCGCGGAGGCGGGCGTCGCGGCCACGGCCGCGCCGGGCAGCCAGGTGTGGAACGGCCACAGCGGCGCCTTGATCGCGAAGGCCAGGGTGAAGGCCGCGAACATCAGCAGCGCCACGCCGGTCGTGAACTCGAGCCGGCCGTCCGCCACGGCCGCGGTGATGAGGCGGTAGTCGAACGTCCCACCGTTGTCGGGCCCGATTCCGGCACGGGCGGTGAGCACGTACAGCCCGATCACCGCGACGAGCATGACCAGGCCGCCGAGGAGGTTGTAGATGAGGAACCGCACGGCCGCCGCCGCCCGGTCGGCCCCGCTGGAATCGCTGCGGCCGAAGCCGCCGATGAGGAAGTACAGCGGGATGAGCATCGCCTCGAACGCGACGTAGAACAGCAGCACGTCCAGACTGGTGAACGCCACCAGCGCCAACCCCTGCGTGGCCAGCATCAGCGCCGGGTACGCCTGCGCGCGGCGGCTGTCGGACGCGGCGACGTCGTGCCACCCGGCCAGCAGGAGCAGTGGCATGAGGGCGGCCGTGAGCAGGACCAGCACCAGCGCGATCCCGTCGAGTCCGAGCGTGTAGGAGGCGCCGAAGGCGGGGATCCACGGGCGGGACTCGACGAACTGGTGGGTCTCGCCGCCGGGGTCGAACCCCACCGCGAGCGCGACCGCCACCGCCAGCACGACGAGGGAGGTGGCCAGGGCGAGGGGCCTGGCCGCGCGTCGCGCGCCGGAGGGGAGGATGACGACGACGAGGGCGCCGATCAGCGGCGTGAGCCACAGCGCGGAGAGCAGACCGAGCCCGTTCACAGCACACCTCCGGCCGACATGGCGGCGATCATCAGGGCCGCGCCGAGGAGCATGTACAGCGCGTAGGAGCGGGTGAGTCCGGATTGCAGGAGTCGGCCGCGGGCGGACAGGAGCCCGATCGCCGCCGCGACACCGCCGGTCGCGCCGCCCACGACCCTGCGGTCGACCACCGCGGTGCCCGCGACCAGG
>NZ_JAALEA010000231.1 GCF_014145145.1 Dietzia cercidiphylli | reverse complement strand
CGTGTGGACGGTAGGGGTCGGCGGCGTTCCAGGCGGCCATCAGGGCGATCGTCCCGAGCACCAGGTGAGGGAGGTAGGGGGACAGCATGGGTGCGGGGGCGAACTGGCCCACCAGTCCCCCGACCAGACCGCCCAGACCGAATCCGCCGGTCAGGGCGATCGCGGCCCGCCGCGCACCGGTCCCGGGTGGGGCGCCCGCGGAGAGCTCGCGCACCCACGCACTGCCCGCGCCGAACGCGGCGCCCGAGGCGAGTCCGGCGAGGAAGCGGCCGAGGTAGAGCCACAGCGGGTCCTGCGGGCCGAACAGCATCAGCACCGTGGCGACCAGGGACAAGACGAGGACCGGTCGCATGAGCACGCGTCGACCGTGGGCGTCGGACCACCGGCCCGCCACGAGGAGGGTCGGCAGCAGCCCGACGATGTACACGCTGAACATCGCGGTGACCTCGGTTTGTCCGAGGCCCTGCTCCTCGCGGTAGAGCAGCAGCAGCGGCGCGAACTGGTTGGCGCCCCACCCCACGGCGAACACCGCGAGGGCGGCTCGCAACCACGCGCGATCGGTAGGCGGACTTGTCATGTGGCAGAACCTATCGCCCGATCGTCAGGTCAGCGCCTCGATCACGAACGCCACCCCCACCGCCACGAACAGCACGCTGACGACCACGTCCACCGTCGGCAGGACCCGTCCGACCCGCTCGTTGACGCGTCGGTGCGACGCCGCCACGGCGAGGGTGCAGAACCACACCAGCGCCACGGTGATCATCCCCGCCACCTGGACGACCGACTGCCCCGGAGGGACCTCGCCGCTGAGGAACGGCGTCAGGACGGCGCCGAAGAACACCAGTGCCTTGGGGTTGGCCAGATTGGTGGCCAGGCCGCGGGCGAAGTCGGTTCCGGGCAGTCGCGGGTCGAGTGGGGTGGGGGCGGTCGGGGTGGGCTCCGGCGCATCCGGGCCGGCGGGGTTCACGTCGGCGAGCCCTGCGCCCGGACGCGCCCGCCACCACCCCCGCAGTCCGAGCACCCCCAGGCTCGCCAGCAGCAACCCGCCGGCCACCTGCAGACCCGTCATGACCTGCGGGTAGACGCGCACCAGTGCCGCCAGTCCGGCGAAGGCCGCCGCGAGCCAGACCGCGATCCCGGTGACCACCCCGACCGCCGTGGCGACACCGTGGCGTCGCCCGATGAGCGACCGGTGGAGGACGACGACGAGGTCGGGCCCCGGCGAGATCACCGCGATCACCCAGATTCCGTAGAGCGCCGCGACCTGTCCCGCGGTCACGCAGCAGACTCCATCGCCAGAAGACGCTTCTTGACCTCGAGCCCGCCCCGGTAGCCGCCGAGACTGCCGTCCGAGCGCAGGATCCGGTGGCACGGCCACACGAGGGGAAGCGGATTGGTGGCGCACGCCGTACCCACCGCGCGGACGGCCCCGGGCTTGTCGAGGGCGGTGGCGATCTCCCGGTAGGTCGCAGTCTGCCCGTACCCCACGTCGGGCAGTCGGCGCTGGACCAGACCGCGGAACCCGGTGGCCAGGACGGTGTCCAGCGGCAGGGAGAACTCCCGGCGACGCCCGGAGAGGTAGGCCTCGATCTGGGCCGTGGCGTCGTCGAGAACTCCTGTGGCATCGACGCCGCCGGTGCCCTCGCCCGGCGAACCGGAGGCACCCGCCTGCACGACCCGGGGCCCGATCTTCGTGGCGAGCATCTCCAGGACCTCGTCCCGGGGTTCGCCCTCGAACGCCACGTACGCCAGGCCCCGCGGGGTCGCCGCCAGGAGCAACCCGCCGATCGTCGAGTCCACAGACCGGACCAGCACGTCCACCAGTCCCTCTCGCTGCGCCTCGCGCGCCAGGCGCTCGCGCAGCCGGTCCGTGTCCGCGGGAGCACCGCGGAGCGCGGCGATGACGTCGTCGTGCCCGGTCATGGCTCCTCCATCGTTCGTGCCCTCTGCACGGCCTGGTCGGGCACGGTCCGTTCTGACACGGTCCGCCTCAGGGCCGCCACCCCGTCGGCCGCTGCGCGCCTCGCGGCCGCCTCACCGCCACCGATGAGCGCGGCGATCTCGGCATACGGCAAGCCGCCCAGATACCGGTAGGCCACACAGAGCCGCTGCCGGGTGGGCAGAGCGGCGACCGCGCACCAGATCGGGTGGTCGCCGAGCTCGTCGTCGTCCGCACGGTCGC
>NZ_JAALEA010000230.1 GCF_014145145.1 Dietzia cercidiphylli | reverse complement strand
AGGGCGGCGTCCTAGGCCGCTAGACGACGGGGGCCTGGTACGCCTCGACTCTAGCGACCCGACCGGCGCTCCACAAAATCGGCGGGCCGACCGCCGTTCACCCGGTGTAAATATGCACTCAGTCTACTTTTCTGTAGACTCTCCTGGTGACCTCACCGCCGGAACCGGACTCCCTCCGCGAGCGCAAACGCCGCGCCACGATGCTCGCCATCGAGGACTCCGCGACCTCCCTCGTACTCGAGCACGGGTACGACTGTGTGACGGTGGACCAGATCTGCGCCGCCGCCCAGGTCTCCAAGCGCACGTTCTTCAACTACGTGCCCTCGAAGGAGGCCGCCGTCATCGGTTCGCCGCCCCGGGACGTCCCGCTCGCGGTCCGCCGGGAATTCCTCGACGCTGCCGACCCGGACGTCCCCGGGGCGCTCCTGAGGCTGTTCCTCGCGGCGTTCGCGGCCGCGCGGATCGCGGACGACGCCCAGACCGCGACCCTGGCCCACCGTCGAGCGGAGATCTTCCGGGCCGACCCGGACCTCGGGGTGGCCCGGGTGACCGCGTCATCTCACTTCCAGCTCCGTCTGGTGGACCTGGTGACCGAACACTTCGAGCGCCACCCGGCCCTGCGCCGCCTCGACGGGGTCGCGGCCAGGGCGGAGGCACGTGCCTACGTGGCTCTCGTGGCCGCCTCGGCCAACCTCGGGCTGTCCACCTGGTTGACACGGGAGGCCGCGACGTTCGCCGACCTCGACGCCGAATGTGCCCTCGCCCTCCGGCAGCTCGCACTTCTCGTCACCGCGCCCTCCGACGCCACGCCGGCCGGGACCAGACCGGCCGGGACCATCTCCCCTGAGACCTCGGGAACCACGTCATGAGCGACACCAGCACGAACGACACCAGCACGATCGCCACGGACGATCGCCGACCCACCGGACCGGCTCCGGCATCCCACAACGTGCCGCTGGTCTTCACCTCCCTGCTGCTGGGGATGCTCATCGTGTCCCTGGGCCAGATGATCTTCGCGACCGCGTTGCCCACGATCGTGGCGGACCTCGGCGGGGTCGACAAGATGAGCTGGGTCATCACCGTCTATCTCCTGACCATGACCATCGGGCTCCCCGTGTACGGCAAGCTCGGGGACCAGATCGGCCGAAAGCCGCTCTTCGTCGCCGCCATCCTGCTGTTCCTCGGCGGCTCCGTACTCGGGGCCCTCTCGTGGAGCATCGACATCCTGATCGTCTCGCGCGCGATCCAGGGCCTGGGAGGTGGCGGCCTGATTGTGCTGTCGCAGGCGATCGTCGCCGACGTCGTCCCCGCCCGGCAGAGGAGCCGGTACATGGGGGTCATGGGGGCCGTCTTCGGACTGTCGTCGATCCTCGGTCCGCTCCTGGGCGGATTCTTCACCGAGGGCCCGGGCTGGCGCTGGGCGCTGTGGTTCAACCTGCCGATCTGCCTGCTCACCCTCGTGGTGGCGGTCCTCTACCTGAAGCTGCCCACCCGCGGCACGGGCCGCAGCACGGACTGGCCGGGCACCGTCCTCATGGTCACGGCCACCACGGCGCTCATCCTCGTCTGCTCGTGGGCCGGTAACCGCTACACGTGGACCGACCCCGTGATCCTCGGCCTCGCGGCGCTGTTCCTGATCTGCGCCGCGGCGTTCGTCCTCGTCGAGTTGCGATCGCCGCACCCACTGATCCCCATGACGCTGTTCGCGGAACGCAACTTCGCGCTCTCCACGGCCGCCGGGCTCATCATCGGCGTGGCGATGTTCGGGACCATCACCTACCTGCCCACCTACATCCAGATGGTCCACGGGCTCGGGCCCACCGACGCCGGACTGATGATGACCCCGATGATGGCGGGGATGATGGGAACCTCCATCGTCGTGGGCAACATCGTGAGCCGTACCGGCCGCTACAAGTGGTACCCCGTGGTCGGGACGGTCATCATGTCCGTGGGTCTGTGGCTCATCAGCTCCCTCGAGGCCGCCGACACCCTCCTGCACCTCGGAGCGGTCCTGTTCGTGTTCGGCTTCGGCCTGGGCCTGTGCATGCAGTTGCTCGTCCTGATCGTCCAGAACTCGTTCCCCGTCTCGATGGTCGGGACCGCCACCGCGTCCAACAACTTCTTCCGCCAGATCGGCGGGACGCTGGGATCGGCGATCGTGGGGTCGCTCTTCGTCAGCCGCCTGGCAGATCTCATGGGCGACCGGATCCCGGCCGCGGCGTCCGCGATGGGGCCGGAGGGGGCCGAGGTGGCCGCGTCGTTCGCCGAGGGCTCCGGCGCGGCGAACTCGATGAGCCCGGAGATCCTCGCCGGCCTCCCGGGGCCCCTGCACGACGCGATCGTGGGGTCCTACAACGACGCCCTGGTGCCGATCTTCCTCGTCGTGGTCCCCCTGCTGCTCATCGCCACGGTGCTGCTGCTGTTCATCCGGGAGGACCCCCTCAAGGAAACGGTCGACTGACCCCCGCGGCGGATCGGACCCGCCGACCGGGTGGCGTGCTCACCGCGCCGCCGGACCGGGGTGAGCACACCGACACGCGATCCACACCCGCGGCAACCGCCCCGTTACGCGACGGCGATAGCTTGCCCAGCGTGAACACTCCCCGAGAGACCGTCCTGCGTTTCCTCGCCGCACCCACCGACGTCGGCACCGGGAACCAGGTGCACACCGGCCGCATCCTCGAGTGGATCGACAAGGCCGCGTACGCCCAGGCCGCGGTGTGGTCCGGCGGGTACGCCGTCACCGCCTACGTGGGCAACGTCCGCTTCTCGCGGCCGATCGAGGCCGGTGAACTCGTCGAGGTGTCGGCGCGACTCGTCCACACGGGATCGACCTCGATGCACATCCAGTGCGACGTCCGGGCCTGCGACCCCGTGACCCTCGACTTCCGCCACTGCGCGGAGTGCCTGGTCGTCTTCATCGCCGTCCGCGAGGGGAGACCCACCCCGGTGCCGTCCTGGCGGCCCGCCTCCCGGTTGGAGGTCCACGAGTCCGACGAGGCGGTGATGCGCATCGCCCTGCGGAAGGACATCGAGGACGCCATGGCCGTCCAGAGCTATACCGACGCGGGAACCGCACCCCGATCGGCCCTGCGGTTCCTCGCGGCCCCCGGTGACGTGAACTGGGGCGGCAACGTGCACGGGGGGCGCATCATGTCGTGGATCGACGACGCCGCGAACCTGTGTGCGACCCATTGGTCGGGCACCCCGTGCACCTCCGTGTACGCCGGCGGGGTGCGCTTCTACCACCCGGTGAAGATCGGCCACGTCGTCGAGGTGGAGGCCAGGCTCCTGCACACCGGTCACGAGACGATGCACGTGTCCGTCCACGTGCGGTCCGGTGAGCCCACGTCACCCGAACGGGTGCTGACGACCCATTGCCTGGCCGTGTGCGCGGCTCTGGGCCCGGATCTCCGCCCCACCCCGGTCCCCCACTGGACCCCGCTGACCGCGGAGGACCGTGATCTCGACGAACACGCGCGGCACCTCATCCGGCTCCGAGGACGGGGGCGGGTCGACGTGACGACCGCCGGTTGACCGGACCAGTCCGTCCGTTCTCCCCCGATCGGAAGAAGGACGGCGCCGGGATGCACCGGGGTGGAGAGGACCGGGGTGGAGAGGACCGGGCCGAGAACGAGAAAACGCCCGGAGCATGATGCTCCGGGCGTTCTCGTGTGTACCCCCGATGGGATTCGAACCCACGCTACCGCCGTGAGAGGGCGGCGTCCTAGGCCGCTAGACGACGGGGGCTCAGGACGCGGCTCCGCGAGGAACCGCTGCAGTGAGCGCTACAACGCGCTCAGCTGGCCTACCAGGACTCGAACCTAGAACGACGGTACCAGAAACCGCTGTGTTGCCAATTACACCATAGGCCACTGTATTCACTTGTCCGCCCCGTGCGGGGCGACCTCGAAGAGACTATCAAAGCACCGAGGGTGAATAGCAAATCGCCAGGTCATTCAGCGATGGGCGCGGCCTGCAGGCGGGCCAGTGTGACCTCGCGACCCAGCAGTTCCAGCGACTCGAACAGCGGCGGGGAGATGTGCGATCCGGTCACCGCGACCCGCACCGGACCGTAGGCCTTACGCGGCTTGAGCCCGAGCTCGTCGACCAGCGCGACGGAGAGCGCGGCCTCGATCGCGGGGGTGGACCACTCCGGCACCGACTCCAGTGCGGCCGCCGCCGCGTCCACCACCTCGCGCGCATCGGCCTTGAAGTTCTTGGCGGCGGACCCGGGGTCGACGACGAACTCCGACTCGTCCACCACCAGGAACCGGATCAGGTCCCACGCGTCGGACAGCACGACGATGCGGGTCTGCACCAGATCCGCGAGCACCGCCCAACGATCACCATCCAGCTCCGCGGGCAGCGTGAGTCCGTCCTCGGACGGGTGTGCCTCGAGGAAGTCCCGCAGCCGACGCGCGAACTCCTCCGGCGGGAGCCGCCGGATGTGCTCGGCGTTGATCGCGTCCGCCTTCTTCTGGTCGAAGCGCGCGGGGTTGGCATTGACCTGGCGCACGTCGAAGGCCTCCACCATCTCCCGGAGGGAGAACACGTCGCGGTCGTCCGACAGTCCCCAGCCCAGCAGCGCCAGGTAGTTGAGCAGCCCCTCGGGCAGCATGCCGCGGTCGCGGTGCAGGAACAGATCCGACTCGGGGTCCCGCTTGGACAGCTTCTTGTTGCCGTCCCCCATCACGAACGGCAGATGCCCGAACTCGGGCACACGGTCTGCGACCCCGATCCGGGTGAGCGCACGGTAGAGCGCGATCTGCCTGGGGGTCGAGCTGAGCAGGTCCTCGCCGCGCAGGACGTGGGTGATCTGCATGAGCGCATCGTCCACCGGGTTGACCAGGGTGTACAGCGGGATCCCGTTGCCCCGGGTGAGCGCGAAGTCCGGAACGGTGCCGGCCTTGAACACGGTCTCCCCGCGGACGAGGTCGTCCCACCCGAGGTCCTCGTCCGGCATCCGCAGCCGGATCACGGCGCCACGGCCCTCGTCCCGGTAGGCCTGCTTCTGCTCCTCCGTCAGGTCGCGGTCGAAGCCGTCGTACCCCAGTTTGGGGTCGCGCCCGGCCGCCCGGTGGCGCGCCTCGACCTCGTCGGCGGTCGAGAAGGACTCGTAGGCCTCACCGGCGTCGACGAGCCTGCGCACCACATCGAGGTGCTGGTCGCGTCGTTCGGACTGGCGGTAGGGGGCGTACGGACCGCCCACCTCCGGACCCTCGTCCCAGTCCAGCCCGAGCCACCGGAGCGCGTCGAGCAGGGCCTGGTAGGACTCCTCCGAGTCGCGTGCGGCGTCGGTGTCCTCGATGCGGAAGACGAAGGTCCCGCCCGTGTGCCGGGCGTGAGCCCAGTTGAACAGCGCCGTCCGGACGAGCCCCACATGAGGAGTACCGGTGGGCGACGGGCAGAAACGGACACGGACGTCTGGGGCTGTCATGCGCACCATCCTAGTGACGGTCCCGGCTCGCACCCCCGCGCAGGACCGGCCTAGGATCGGCGGGTACCCGTGGCCCGCCACTCGCGCGCGATCCACGCACATCGGAGTCGAGGGAGGCGAGCCGTGGCGTCAGGGCCCCACCCCGACGCCGCCAGGCCTGTCACCGCCCCGGATTTCCTCCTGTCGCGCCACACCGGATCGCTGCGGACCCAGGGCTCCCTCCGCGCCTTCCCCGACCCCGCCGACGCGGCGCTGGCCCTCCGGTCCGGACGCTGCGGGCTGGTGGTGGGCGCCATCGGGTTCGAGCCGGACGCCCCGGCAGCACTGGTCGAGCCCGACATCGTGGTCCGGACCGACGGCCCACTCGAGCCGCCCGCCTACTTCCGCTCGCTCCGCACGCGCGCCCGCGTCGTCGAGGAACTGCCCTCGACTGAGGCCCACCGGAGACGGGTGGCCACCGCGATCGCGGGTATCCGGGCGGGTGGGCTGGACAAGGTGGTGCTCGCGCGCGCGGTCCGGCTGCTCGCGGACGACCCGATCGACCCCCACGCCGTGTGCGCGGCGCTCATCGATTCGAGCCCGTCGGCCGATGGATTCCTGGTCGACCTGTCCCCCGCCGGCGGGGTCCACTCCGGCAGGATCCTGGTGGGATCGAGCCCGGAGCTCCTCGTCCGTCGACGGGGTGACGTGGTGGAGTGCCATCCGCTCGCCGGATCCGCCCCCCGCTCCCGTGACACGTCGGTGGACCAGGCCGCGGGACGGGCACTGCAGGCCTCGGGCAAGGACGCCGCCGAGCACGCGTTCGTGGTGGACTCCCTGGCGACGGCGCTCGCCCCCCTCTGCCGGGATCTACAGATCCCCGAGCGCCCGTCGCTCACCTCCACCCGTGAGATGTGGCATCTGGGGACGCGGATCCGCGGACGGGTCGCCGACCCGCGGACGACCGCGCTCGACCTCGCGCTGGCCGTCCACCCCACCCCCGCCGTGTGCGGAACCCCCACCGATGAGGCGCGGCGGGTGATCGCGGGTCTCGAGGGCCGGCGGGGCTTCTACTCGGGTGCGGTGGGATGGGCGGACGCGGGCGGAGACGGCGACTGGATGGTCACCATCCGCTGCGCCGAGATCGACGCCGATCGCTCGGGGGCGATCGCCTGGGCGGGCGGGGGGCTCGTCGCCGACTCCGACCCCGACGACGAGGTGGCCGAGACCGCCGCCAAACTCCGCACGGTCCTCACCGCGCTGGGCGCCGTGTGACCGGACCCCCCGACCGGGTCTCGACCGTCAGGCGGGTCGGGACCCGACCTACCTGTCGACGACGGGGTTGGTCAGCGCTCCGATGCCCTCGATCTCCACGGTGACCCGGTCACCGGGGAGCATGGGGCCGACGCCGGCCGGGGTTCCCGTCAGCACGACGTCGCCCGGGAGCAGCGTCATGACCCTGCTGACGTACTCGATGATCTCCCCGACGGTGTGCATGAACTGGGAGGTGTTGCCGTCCTGGCGCAGCTCCGAGGACCCGTCCGGGTGGTGCAGCGTGGTGCGGACGTCGAGGCCGTTGGGGTCCAGGTCGGTGACGATCCAGGGGCCCAGCGGGCAGAAGGTGTCGTACCCCTTCCCGCGGGTCCACTGACCGTCCGCGAGCTGCTGGTCGCGCGCCGTCACGTCGTTGGCGCAGGTGTACCCCAGGATCACCTCGTGGGCCCGGGCGGCCGAGACGTCGCGACAGGGCTGACCTATCACCACGGCGAGCTCACCCTCGTGGTCCACCCGCTCGGAACTGGGCGGGTACGCGATCCCGGCCTCGGGGCCGACCACCGAGGTGTTGGGCTTCAGGAAGATCAGCGGCTCGGCGGGCGCCTCGGACCCCATCTCCTCGGCGTGCTCCGCGTAGTTCTTACCGACGCACACCACCTTGGAGGCGAGGATCGGAGCGAGCAGACGGACGTCGGCCAGCGGCCATTCGCGGCCGGTGAACTCGGGGGTGCCGAAGGGGTGTTCGGCGATCTCCGCGCAGGTGAGGGTGGCGGGATCGGTGACATCACCGCGGACTTCGACGAAGGCGAATCCCTGCGGGTGGGCGATACGGGCGAGACGCATACCCGCGATCCTATGCCGTTCGCAGATCCCGGAGCGTCGTGACCCCGCGCTCGTGCAGCTCCGCGGTCTGGGCCAGGTAGAGCTCGGCGCAGGCGAGCGCGTCGATCAGCGCATCGTGCGCCCGGTAGCGGGGGAGCCCGTACCGCTCCCTGGCGCTCCACAGCCGGAGTTCGTCCGGGGAGGACTCCGGGGCGAATCCACTGTCGACGCCCGCGCCGAGCACCCGGCGGTGGAGTTCGAGGGTGTCGACGGGGACGAACGGCGGCCGCACACCGTGCCCGGAGGTGCACAGAGCGCCGAGGAAATCGGTTTCTATACGACTGTAGTGGGCGATGAGCACCCGGCCGGTCAACGCCTCGAAGACCCGGTCCAGGAAGACGTCCACGCTCACCCCTGTCGCGACCGTGTCGTCGGTGATCCCGTGCAGCGTCGCGCTCTGGCCCACTCCCTCCACGTCGTCGGCACCCTCGGCCCGCAGGAGCAGGGACCGCGCGCCGCCGAGGACGATCCGGTCACCGTCCACCGGTACCAGCCCCACGGACAGAACCCTGTCGCGGCGCGGATCGAGGCCGGTGGTCTCGACGTCCATCGCCAGCAACGGCAGATCCGCCAGTGGGGTCGACGGCTCCGGGGGCGGGGTCTCGAGGTAGCGCCGCAGCGGACCGTCGGGAAGCCGTCGTGCGGTGCGTCGACGTCGCCCGGACCCGGTGAACCACTCACGCATCACATCTGCCCGACCCGGTATTTCAGGGCGAGCGAGCCCTGCACCCCGGCGATGATCCGGAACGCGGCGCGGAGACGGTGACGGTCGGCGGAGCTCAGCGTTCCCGGATCGATGTGGTTGTCCTGAGGGTCGTCGTCCGCGATCTGGCGCGCGTGGTGGCGGTAGGTCAGACCACGCAGGAACCGGAAGGCCTCGCCGAGATCCTCCGCGTCGGCGCGCGCGATGACGCCGGCCCCGGCCGCGGCGTCGAGCCGACCGAGGGTGGACACCTCGTCCAGCCCCGCGGAGAGGGCGTAAACACGCGCGATCTGCACCACGGGCGCGATCCCGCCGGCCTTGAGGTCCAGGGTGTTGCGGTACTCACCCCGTCGTGCCACCACCAACCCACGGAAGAACCCCAGCGGCGGCTGCCATTCGCACGCTATGCGCGCCAGGTGGGCCTGGAACCGTCGACTGCCCTCGGCGCGAGCGAGCATCTCGTCACGGACCCGCATGAACAGCGAGGTGTCCCCGTGCACCGGGCGGATGTCCAGGAACACCTGGGAGTGCAGGACGGCGTCCGCTCCCGGCGCCCGCACCCAGTCCCCCACCTGGCGCTCCCAGGACCTGCACGTGCGACGCCACGCCGGGTTGGAGGCCATGACGTCGCCCGGACACAACGGGAATCCGGCCCGGTCGAGACCGGCGCACACCTCCTGCGCCAACGCGGCGAAGTACCGGTCCGCATCCGGTGTCGTCTCCGCCTCGTCGTCGAGGATGAGCGCGTTGTCCTGGTCGCTCGCCACGCCGAGCTCCCCTCTGGCCTGGGAACCCAGGCCGACCCAGCAGTACCCCACGGGCGGCGGTCCGAGGCCGCTCTCCGCGAGTGAGATCAACCGTCGCGTCGCGGCGTCGGCGGTGGCGGTGACGACGCGACCGATGTCCTGGGGGGCGGTGCCACGGCGGACGAACTCGCCGACCAGGGCGGGCAACCTCGCCGCCAGGCGCGCGACCCCCTCGGGGTCGGGCGCGCGGGCGATGCGGGCTGCCAGGTACACGGGGTCGGTCTGGGCCAGTCGGAGCAGGTCCCCGCTCGTCACCATCCCCACGGGCACGCCGCCCTCGCAGACCGGGAGGTGGTGGACCCCGCGGTCGATCTGGAGGAGCGTCGCGTCGAACGCGCGCGTTCCCGCGTCGACCGACACCGGGTCCGGGGTCATGATCGTCGACACCGGCGCCCCGGTGTCCCCGTCGACCGCCACGACCTTCGAGCGCAGGTCCCGGTCGGTGAAGATCCCCACCACGCGGCCCGATTCCACCACGAGCAGCGCGGATACGCGGCGTTCGGTCATCAGGCTCGCGGCGTCGCGGATCGTGGTGTCGGGGCCGGTGGTCACCGCGTCGCGGGCGAGCAACTCCCCGACCGGCGTGCCCAGCGCGTCCCCGCCCGCGGCCTCGAGCCGCGCCGAGGCGAGGTCCTGGCGGATCCGGTCGCTCCGTTCGCCGAAGAACCGCCGCAGATGAGGGTGCTCGGTGGCCAGGTCGTCCAGGACCCCGGCCGGCATCTCGAGCAGCAGGGTGTCGGCCACCGCCACGATCCGGTAGCGCGAGGGCCCGCTGTGGGACAGGGACGAGTAGCCGAAGCAGTCTCCCTCGCCCCGGGCGTCGAGCAGAACGCCGTCCGGGTCGCACACCTCCACGGCACCCGACCGGATGATGTGCAGGGTGTCGTTCCGGGCACCGGCGTCGAGGATCACCGTTCCCCGGCGGTGGTACCGCTGTGAGAGCCGCGCGGGGATCCGGTCGAGCTGGTCACCGGGCAGCTCGTCGAAGGGGGCGCAGCGGGCGAGGAAATCCCTCACCTCGGCGAGTTCGACGTCCATGGGTCCACTCTGTACGCCGACGGCCCGCGGTGTGATCCGCTTCACGCGATTCACACCCGCGGGCCGCGGGGTGGTGCCCGGTTCCTAGTCGCTGACCGCCGACACGATCCGGTCGCCGACCTCGGAGGTCACCACGGGACGGTCTCCACGCGACCCGAGGTCCGCCTCGACCGCGGCCTCCACGCGCTCGGCCTCGGCGACCCTGCCCAGGTGCCTCAACATCAGCGCCACCGACAGGATGGCCGCGGTGGGGTCGGCCTTGCCCTGCCCTGCGATGTCCGGGGCGGAACCGTGCACCGGTTCGAACATGGACGGGTTGGTTCCCGAGGCGTCGATGTTCCCCGACGCGGCGGTGCCGATGCCCCCGGTGACGGCGGCGGCGAGATCGGTGATGATGTCGCCGAACAGGTTGTCGGTGACGATCACGTCGAAGCGCGAGGGTTCGGTGACCATGTAGATCGTCGCGGCGTCGATGTGGCAGTAGTCGACCGCGACCTCCGGGAACTCCGGGGCCACCTCGTCGACGGTGCGCTGCCAGAGCCCACCCGCGTTGACCAGCACATTGGTCTTGTGGACGAGCGTCAGCTTCCCTCGGCGGGACCGCGCCCGGCCGAACGCGTCGCGCACCACGCGCTCGACGCCGAAACGGGTGTTGACGGAGGTCTCGGTGCCGATCTCGTGGGGTGTCCCCACGCGGATCGCCCCACCGTTGCCGGTGTAGAGCCCCTCGGTCCCCTCGCGCACCACGACGAAGTCGATCTCACCCGGGTCCCTGAGCGGGGTCCCCGAACCGGGGTACAGCCGCGACGGGCGGAGGTTGACGTGGTGGTCGAGCGCGAACCGCAGTGGGAGCAGCATCCCGCGTTCGAGCACCCCGGCGGGCACCGATCGCGGATCGCCGATGGCCCCGAGCAGGATCGCATCGTGACCCTTGAGGCTCTCGATGTCCGCCTCGGTCAGGGTCTCCCCGTTGCGGAGATACCGGCGCGCGCCCAGGTCGTACTCGGTCTTCTCGACCCCCGGGACGAGCGCGTCCAGGACCCGGATCGCCTCGGCCGTCACCTCGACACCGATCCCGTCCCCGGGGATGACTGCGAGCTTCATGATGTCCGACCCCCGCTCAGACCAGGGAGATCTGGGTCGCCGTGGCGTCGAGCTCGGAGACGATCCGGTCGACGGTCGGTTCGGCGACCGCACGATCGACCCGCAGGATCAGCGAGGCACCTTCACCGGTGACGTCCTGGCTGAGCGCGGCGGCCTGGATGTCGATGCCCTCCCCGCCGAGGATGGAGCCCACCTTTCCGAGCACGCCCGGGCGGTCGGAGTAGTGGACGAACAGGTTCTGACCCTCGGCACGCATGTCGAAGCCGCGCTCGTTGATCCGGACGATCTTCTGCACCTGGTCCAGACCGGCCAGCGTGCCGGTGACATGGGCCGACGCGCCGTCCGCGGCCACCGCGGTGACGGTGACCGTACTGCGGTAGGACTTCGACTCGCTGCGGGTCTCGACCGAGTGCGTGACACCGCGCTGCTCGGCCATCTGGCCGACGTTGACGAAGGTGGCGGGCTCGTCGGTGATGGCGGAGAACATCCCGCGCAGGGCGGCCAGACCCAGCACGTCCACCTGCTCGGCGGCCAGTTCGCCCGCGACCTCGACGGTCACGGTGGTGGGCACACCCGGGCACAGGTGACCGGCGATGAGTCCGAGCTTCCGGACGAGGTCGAGCCACGGTGCGACCTCGTCGCCGACCGGGCCGCCGGTGACGTTGACGGCGTCGGGGACGAACTCCCCGCGCAGGGCGAGCAGCACGCTGCGCGCGACGTCGGTGCCGGCCCGGTCCTGCGCCTCGCTCGTGGAGGCACCCAGGTGCGGCGTGACGACGGTGTTCTCGAGGTCGAACAGCGGCGAGTCGGTGCAGGGCTCGGTGTCGAACACGTCCAGGGCGGCGGACCGCACCTTGCCGGACCTCAGGGCCTCGACGAGCGCGTCCTCGACGATGAGTCCGCCGCGGGCGGCGTTGACGATCACGACGCCGTCCTTGGCCCGGGCCAACCGCTCGGCGTCGAGCAGGCCGGCCGTCTCCTTGGTCTTGGGCAGGTGCATCGTGATGATGTCCGCGCGGGAGACCAGCTCATCGATGTCCACGAGCTCGATCCCGAGCTGGGCCGCGCGGGCGGCGGGCAGGTAGGGGTCGTAGGCGATGAGGTTCGTCTCGAACGCCGCCAGACGTTGTGCCACGAGCTGACCGATCCGACCCAGGCCCACCACGCCGACGGTCTTCCCGAGCAACTCGACGCCGTTGAAGGAGCTGCGCTTCCAGGTGTGCTCGCGCAGGGTGCGGTCGGCGGCCGGGATCTGGCGGCAGGCGGCCATGAGCAGGGCGACGGCGTGCTCGGCGGCCGAGTGGATGTTGGAGGTGGGCGCGTTGACCACCATGACGCCGCGCTCGGTCGCCGCGGGGATCTCCACGTTGTCGAGGCCGACACCCGCGCGACCGATGATCTTGAGCTTCGGGGCGGCGGCCATCACCTCGGCGTCGACGGTCGTGGCGGAGCGGACGAGGATCGCGTCCGCATCGGCGACGGCCTCGAGGAGCTTGGGACGATCCGGGCCGTCGACCCAGCGGACCTCCACGGCGTCGCCGAGCGCGTCGACGGTCGACTGGGCGAGCTTGTCGGCGATGAGGACGACGGGACGTCCGGATGCTGTCACAGTGGGATCTCCTCGGTGTCAATTTGGGCACACCCAGTCTAGGCCACCGCACACCGCCGAGGACCAGTGGCCGGGGTGGCCCGGGACGCCTACCGTGGCTGATGTCACCGCAGGCCCCGACCGACGTCCGACGAACGGATCACCTATGTTGCGCCCGCCCCGGTCGACCGGTTTCCCGGTCCGCCTGCCCAGCCCCTGGATGCCCGTCCTCGCCCCCGCGCGCGGCTCGACCGCGGTCGCCTCCTATCTCCGGGCACACCTCTACGGGGCGGCGGTGGGTCGCAGCCTCCTGGACCACTGCATCCGCGCCGTCGACGAGACCGACAAGACCCGCCTGGAGCCCCTGCGCGCCCAGTTCGAGCAGGAGATCGACACCGCCGCCGCGCTGCTGGCCCGGCTGACCCCCATCGGGACCCCGGGCCGGCGACTGCTGCGACTGTCGACCGGTCTCTCGTTCTCCGTGCTTCCGGTGGGGCCGGTGCTGAGCGATCCGCTGGCGCGGCTCGCGCTGCTGGAGGCGCTACGCACCCTCGTGGTGGCCAAGCGCTCCATGTGGGAACTGCTCGCGGACTCGTGGGTCGCCGACCAGCCCTCACGGGGCGACGACGACGAGGTGGGCGGACCCGGCACCCGACGCGTCCTCCTGGATCTGGCGGAGCAGGCCGTGGCCCAGGAGAAGGTGTTGGAGGAACTGCGCCGGACCTACGGCCTGGCGGTGTTCGAGTGAGGTCCTCCGCGCCGGTGCGGGCCGACGTGGTGGTGGTGGGGTCGGGGCCGAACGGCCTCGCCGCGGCACTCCTGTGCGCCCGCGCGGGCCGTCGCGTCGTGGTTCTCGAGGCCGAGGACACCATCGGGGGCGGGTGCCGCACCCTGCCCATGGACGGCATGCCGGGTGATCTCGGCGCGGACCTCGTCGTCGACCCGTGTTCGGCGGTCCACCCGATGGCCGCCGCCGCGCCGTTCTTCCGTCATTTCGACCTCGCCGAACACGGGGTGGAGCTCAGGACGCCGCCGGTTCAGTTGGCCCATGCGCTCGCAGGGCGCGATGCGATCGTCGTTCCGTCCGACCCCTCCCCCGGCGCCCTCGCCGAGGGCCTGGGTTCCGAGGCGGAGGCCCGCGCCTGGTGGCGGGTCATGGGTCCGACCGCCGAGCGGTCCCTCGAGGTGGTGGCCGCGGCGTTGTCCGACCAACGGTCGGTCCCCCCGGTCGCCGCGACGGCGGCCCTG